>NZ_JBTGVC010000002.1:0-50850 GCF_054343375.1 Mycoplasma sp. Z386 | reverse complement strand
ATTGATCTGATATAAAAAGAGTTTTATCAAAAATGGTATAAAGAAAAATGAAAAACAATAAAATCAACCAAAAAAATGGTTGATTTTCTGCTTTTTAGTGTTGACTGGGAAACTCGGGAAAATTTATTAATACTCATTAATTTATTTATAAAATTTAATATAATATTAAAAATTTGCTCAAATTTATCAAATTTAACTATTATATTAATATATTATTAAAATGAAAATTATTTCTGTTTGGTAAAAATTCAATAAAATTAATAAAACACCACTAAATTTTAAAGTGGTGTTTATTTATTTATTTATATTTTAAAACTTATTTTTTAAGTTTGTTTAATTGGTGAACTGCGTTTCTTGCTGCTTCTCATAACACTTCACTAAATGTTGGGTGTGGGTGAATTGTTGAAGCGATGTCATAAATTGTTGATTCTAAATCCATTGCAAGAACTACTTCAGAAATTAAATCTGTAGCTGCAGCACCAATGATGTGACAACCAATAATTTCTCCATGTTCTTTATCAATAATAAATTTAGCAAATCCTTTTGATTCATGAGCTGCTAATGCTTTTCCGATGAAAGTAAATTGGTGTTTTGCAACAATAAAGTCTTTACCTTGTTCTTTAGCTTGATCTTCTGTTAAACCAACAACAGCAATTTCAGGGTGTGTATAAATACATGCTGGAACTGTTTTTGCAGAATATTTTACTTGTTTTTTAAGAATATTTGAAACAGCAACAACTGCATGACGATAAGCAACGTGAGCTAACATAGCTTGTCCTACAACATCTCCTATTCCATATACTCCTTCAACATTTGTTTGACAGTATTCATCAACTACTAATTGTTTTCTGTCTCCAAGTTTAATACCTACTTCTTCTAATCCAAGAGATTCAGGAACTCTACCTACTGAAACTAAAACTAAATCAGATTTAATTGATTCTTCTTTTCCATTAACTTCATAGAAAATTTTACCTTTTTCATATTTAGTTGTGTTGGCATTTGCTATAACTTCAACACCCATTTCTACTAAGTCATTTGAAACTTGTTTAATAATATCTTTATCTAGCATTCCAAGCACTGTTGGTAAGTTTTGGATGATTGTTACTTTTGTTCCTGCTGAAGCAAATACTTGAGCAAATTCAACTCCAATAACCCCACCACCAATAATTGTTAATGATTTTGGTTGTTTTTCTAAATTAATAGCTTCTTTAGAAGTGATTAATTTTCCTTCAGCATAACCTTGTTCAAATCCAGGTAAAGGAATTTTTCTATCACTTGAACCGGTAGCAATAATAATATTTTTAGCTTTATAAACTTTAGAATCAACTTCCACTTCGTGAGCACCTACAAATTTTGCGGTTCCAAAAATAGTTTTTACTTTATTCATTCTCATTAATGCTTGCACACCTGAAGTTAATTGTTTAACAACTTCAGATTTTCTTGCATGCATTTTAGTTCAGTCAATTTTTACGTTTATATTTCCTGTAATTCCGTATTCTGTAGCATGTTTAACTGAGTGAAGAACTTCTGTTGTTTTTAAAAGTGCTTTTGTTGGGATACATCCAACATTTAAACAAACTCCACCTCAGAATTCTCTTTCAATAATTAATGTTTTTAGTCCAGCTCCACCAGCTTCTTCAGCTGCTAAGTATCCACCAGGACCTGATCCAATAACAATAACATCGAATTCTTCTTCAATTTTTCCTGTGTATGCTTTGCCTTGTTCTTTATTTGAAGATGCTTCTTTTCTTTCTGATGGTGATTCAACTTTAGTTGTAGCAGTTGTAGAAGGTTTTTTTAATGAGGATAAATCAAATAATTGATTTGAAACTTTCACTTCTCCTACAACAGAAGCACCTCCTCCAGTAGATTCTTCTTTTTTAGACTCTTCTTTTTTAGGTTCTTGGGAAACTACATCACCTTTTCCATCATCAATGTGATAAATTTCTTGTCCAACGTGGATTGTATCTCCTACTGCCATTAAAACTTTAACAATTTTTCCTGTAGCAGGAGAAGGAATATCGGAAGTTACTTTATCTGTTTCAACAGAAAATAAAGAATCTCCTTCATTAACCATATCTCCTTCTTTTTTATAAATTTCAGCAACTACACCTTCATGTAGTCCTTCACCTATATCAGCAAATTTAAATTTATGCATCTTATAAAACTCCTAAAATTTCTGGTTTTTCTAATAATTCTTTTACTCTTGAAGCAAATCTACCAACTGTTGCTCCATCAATTCATCTGTGATCTGCTGATACAGTTAAATTCATAATTTTTCCTGGAACAATTGTTCCATTTTTAACAACTGCACGATCTACAATTGAACCAACTCCAGCAATTGCTAATTCTGGATAATTAATAACTGGTGTTCCAAATAAAGCACCTACTGAACCATAATTTGTTATTGTAAACGATCCGCCTGACATTTCATTTGGTTTTATTTTTCTATCTCTTGCTGCTAAAGCTAATCTTGAAATTTCTTTAGCTAATTCAACAATGGTTAAATTTTGAGAATCTTTAACAACAGGAACCATTAATCCAGCTTCTGTATCAACAGCAATTCCTAAATTTAAAGTTGTAGGAAAGACAATTTCTGAATTTGCTTCATCATATTTAGCTGCAAGAATTGGGAATTCTCTTAAAGCAACTAAAATTGCTTTTGCAATATAAGGTAAAAATGTTAATTTTACACCTGTTGTTTTTTGCACATCTTCTACAATAGATTTTCTTAAATCTCAAAGTTTAGTCATATCAATTTCATTAACTAAACTAAAGTAAGCAACTGAATCTCTAGAATTAATCATTGCTTTTGCAATTGCTTTTCTAATTGGAGTAATTTTTTCTCTTTTTCCATCTAAATAATTAGTTGAAGAAACTTCTGGTTTAACTGCAGGTGTTACTTCAGTTTTTGGTGCAACTTTAAAAGATAAAACATCTTCTTTTAAAATTCTTCCAAATGGACCTGTACCTTTAACTTGATTAATATCAATTCCCATTTTGGCAGCAATTGCCCTTGCTAAAGGGGTTGAAATAATTTTATTCATATTTTCCTTTCTTTTAGAACTTAAATCCTACTACTTCTTTTATTTTAGCAACTATTTTATCGCTATCAATAGCATGATATTTTTCTCCTCTTGCTAAAGGAACTGTAATATCATAACCTGTTAATCTTGTTAAAGGTGCTTTAATATATTCAAACGCTTTTTCATTAACTCTTGTAATAATTTCTGCAGAAACAGAGAATGATTTAACAGCTTCATGAACAACTAATAATCTTCCTGTTTTCTTTACAGAATTAATAATTGTATCTGTATCTATTGGTTTAATTGTTCTTAAATCAATTAATTCTACACTAATTGATGATTCTTCTTCTATTAGTTTTTTAATTGCTTCGATTGAGTCGTGAACTTGTGCACCATAAGTTACTAATGTTAAGTCTGTTCCTTCTACTAAAACGTTTGCTTTTCCAATTGGAACTTCATAAATTTCAGCTGGTATTTGTTGTTTAAAAGAACGATAGATTTTTTTAGGTTCTAAAAATACAACAGGATCAGGATCGTTTAAAGCTGCAATCATTAAACCTTTTGTGTCATAAGGTGTTGAAGGCATAACAACTTTTAATCCTGGCACATGTGCAAACATTGCTTCGATTGCTTCTGAGTGGTGTTCAAGAGCTCTAACTCCACCAGCCATTGGCATTCTTAATACTAAAGGAACACTAAATCTTCCTCTTGATCTATTTCTATATCTTGCTGCATGAGTCATAAGTTGTTGAAATGCTGGGTAAGAAAATCCTTGGAATTGCATTTCAACAATTGGTTTTAGTCCAAAAAGAGCAGCTCCGATTCCGATTCCCATCATTGATGCTTCAGCAATAGGTGTATCTCAAACTCTTTCAACACCATATTTTTTTTGTAATCCTTCAGTTGCTCTAAACACTCCACCTTCATATCCAGCATCTTGACCTCAAAGAACAACATGTGGATCTTGTTCCATCATTAAATCGATTGCGTTGGTTACAGCACCGATGTTATTTAGTTCTAACATTTTTTTGTCCATTATTTATTCTCCTTTGAATAATATGCGATAGCTTCTGCTTTTTGTTCTTCTAATTCAGGTGTTAATGTTGCATAAGTATGGTCAAATACTTCGTTTAAATCAACATCTAATTCTTCTAATGATTCTTGATAAGCTGCTTTTACTTGTTCCATAGCATCTTCTCAAATTTGATCTTTTTCTTCATCGGTTAAGTATTCTTTTGTTTTTAAATAAGTCTCAATACGGTGCATTGGTTCTCATTTTTCGTGTTCTTGCTCTTGTTCTATAGTTCTATAAATTCTTGGATTATCACTTGTAGTATGTGGTCCTTGTCTTCAAGTTATGAATTCAACCACAACAGGACCATTTCCTGATCTTGCAAATTCCACAGCTTCTTTAACTACAGCATAGGAAGCTAATAAGTCATTTCCATCAACTCTAACTCCTGGAATTCCAGCAGCTGCTGCTTTAGCTGCGATAGTTTCTGAACCAGTTTCTAAATGTTCTGGTGTTGAAATTGATCATTGGTTATTGTTTACACAGAAAACTGATGGTCATTTTCAAATTGCTGATGTGTTAATTGCTTCATAAAATTCACCTTCAGCAGTTCCACCATTACCAATAAATGACATTGAAACTACATTTTTTCCAGTTAATTTTGATGCATAAGCAATACCAGCAGCATGTGAACACTGTGTTGCTATAGGAATATTAATTGGAAGTAAATTTATTCCTTCAGGTGTAACACTTCCTCTTTCGTTTCCATTTCAATATAACATTTGATTTTTTATAGGCATTCCCATATATAACATAGTTGCATTTGATCTAAATGCAGGAACAAATCAGTCATCTTGTTTTAAAGCCATAGCTGAAGCTACTTGTAGTGCTTCTTCACCAAAATTAGGTGCAAAAGTTAACATTCTTCCTTGTCTTTGTAACTGTGACATATATTCATCTTGTCTTCTTGAAAGAACCATAAATTTATAAGCTTTTAATAATTCTTCTTTGCTTAATTTCGGTTCGTTGTTTTTACCTTCTTTAGTTAAGTTTCCATCTATATCTAAAAAACGGATAATTTCGTCTTTAGAAAACATAACTTTGCCAGGTTTAACAAATTTAAATTGCATTTTTACTCCTTATTTTTTAAAATTAATTAGAATTTAAACTAATATTATAATTATATTCTTTTTATTGATTTTATTTCAATTTAAAGTATAAAAATTCATTTTTTTATTAATTTTTTGAATTTTTAACATTTAAATGCAAAAAAATATTGTTTTTATGATAGTTTTAAACTTAATTTTAATTAAAAATATAAATCATTTTTGACTTATATTTTTAATTATTAATTACTTTTTAAATTTTCTTTTATAGTTACCATTAAATTTTCAAATAATGCTGTTATAGTCATAGGACCAACTCCGCCCGGAACTGGTGAAATAGCTTCTACTTTATCTATAACATCAATAAAATCAACATCACCAGTAATTTTATTATTGGATAAAGTATTTATTCCAACATCGATAATTACAGATTTATCTTTTATATTTTCCTTTTTAATTAAATGTGTTTCTCCTGCTGCTACAACTAAAATATCAGCATCTTCAGAACCTTTAATTCCTGTTTCTTTGTTGAAACTATGAGTAAAAGCTCCTGCATCAGTAAGTAATTTTTTTGTTGGTTTTCCTACTAAATTAGATTCGCCAATAATATAACATTTTTTGTTTTGAACTTGAATATTATAAAAATCTAATAACATCATAATTCCTTTTGCTGTCGCAGGAGTTAATGAAAATTGATTATTATAAAATTGATTTTGATTTTTACTTGAAAGTCCATCAATATCTTTAACAACAGGAATAGAATCTAAAACTTTTTGTGAGTTTATGTGTTTAGGTAAAGGTAATTGTACTATCATTCCATCACAATCTATTGATTCTTGTCTAACTATAGATAATAAAGATTCTTCTGTGATGTTTTCATCTAACTTAATTAATATACCATTAACTCCTAATTCTTTAGCTCTTTTTAACTTATTTTTTATATAGCGATTTGATGCTTCTAAATTACCTACTTGAACAATTTTAAATATTGCTTTTTTTGGTAAAAGATTAAAAAAATTTAGCTGTTTTTGAAAAAAAAATTCTGAAGCTTTTTTACCATCTAAAATTTTTGGCATTTTAGTTTTTGAAAATAAAAAAAGGTAATCTTACCCTTTTCTAAATTTTCCATCTTTTCCTTGGATCATAACAGCTGTTGTTTCTTTTAATTGTTTTGCATATTCAATAGCTTCTTTTTGAGTTTTAAAAATTTTTGTAGCTCTTTCTGCATTTGCGTTTTTTACAGCTCAGTCTCCATTATGGTTTACAACGTACTTTATCATTTTTTTCTCCTTAAATATGTCTTATTTATTTTTTTCTATATATAATTTTAACTTTTCTTTATATAATTTTAACTTTTTTTCTTCATTTTCAATTTTTTCTTTTGGAGCTTTTGCTAAAAAGTTAGAATTTGATAGTATATTTTCTGCTCTTTTTATTTCAAATTCAATTATTTTTATTTCTTCTTTTATTCTTTCTGCTTCTTTTTGCTTATGCTCTGCAGATAGTTGAATATAAATTTCAAAATTTTCTGTTTTTAAAACTGAATGTTTGTTTTCAAATAATTCAGCATTACACATATTATTTATCATCAATATTGATGTTACATCAAGTTTTTTATCTGCGATTCAATATTTTAGAACTTCTTTTTTAGAAATACTATGTTTTTCTCTATATTGTCTTAAATTTTTAACTATTTCAACAACTTTATCTATATAGTTAACGTTTCTATAAGTTGTAATATCTGTATTTTCATGTTCTAAAAGTTCTTGATTAAATAATTTTTCAAATAAATAATCTGTTAAAAAAGGACAGAATGGATGAAGAATAATTAATAATTTTTTAATTATTTCGAATCCAAATGTTTTATTTGGTTTGGTTTTAGATAATTCAATATATCAAGACGAAAGATCTTCAAAAATAAATTTATGTATTGCTTTATAAACTAATGTAAAATCATATTTTTTCATGAATTTATTTATGTTTTTATTTAAAAGGCTTAATTTATTAGATATTCATTTATCTTTGTCCGTAATTTCTTGACAAGTGCTGCATTCTTCTAATTCATAAAAGTATTTCACTATATTTCATAGTTTGTTATTAAAAATTCAAGCAGCATCTATTTTGTCTTTAGAAAATTTAATATCCTGTCCTGGTGTTGAATTAAATATTAAAGATTCTCTTAAAACATCTGCACCGTATTGTTCAATAACTTCCATTGGATCTATACCATTGCCAAGTGATTTAGACATTTTTATCCCTTTTTCATCTCTTATTAATCCATGTAACAATACTTCATCAAATGGTTTTTCATCCATAACACTTAAACTAAAGAAATACATTCTTGCGACTCAAAAGAAAATTATATCTCAACCTGTTACAAGTAATGAAGTAGGAAAATATCTTTTTATTTTTTCATTTGACTGTGGTCAACCTAAAAAAACAAATGGTGCAAGTCCTGATGAAAATCAAGTATCTAAAACATCTGGATCTTGAATTCATCCTTCACCAGGAGACTCAATTTGCACTTTCATTTCTTCATTTTTATATCATGCTGGTATTCTATGTCCTCATCATAATTGACGTGAGATGGTTCAATCATATACGTTTTCCATTCATTTTTTAATAACTGTTTGAAAACGTTTTGGATAAAATTTAACAGCATTTTTGCTTTTTAAATGATTTAGTAGCATTTTTTGTAAGTCTTCCATTTTTACAAATCATTGTTCTGACATAATTATTTCAGAAACTTCACCACTTCTTTCTGAATACCCTACATTAGATATTATTTCTTCTGTTTTAACAATATAATTTTCTTTTAATAGTTTTTGATAAATTTGTTCTCTTGCTTGAAAACGGTCTAATCCTTCAAACTCTAAAGCTAAACTATTCATTTTTCCATCAGGATTGATTGATTCATTAATTTCTAAATTGTGTTTTTTTATAATATCAATATCTGCCATAGCATGTGCAGATACTTTCATAACACCAGAAGCAAATTTTTTATCTATATAATCATCTTCAATTATTGGAATTATTTTTTTAGTAAAAGGATGAATAACGTTTTTACCCACAAGCGATTTGTATCTTTTATCTTCTGGATTAACACCAAGTGCCACATCGGAAGGAATTGTTTCAATTCTTGTTGTAGCAACTGTTAAGAATTCATTACTATTTTCAATACAATATTTAATATAATACATTTTTTGGTTAGTTGGTTTATTAATTATTTCAATATTTGATAAAGCTGTTTTTTGTTTAGGATCTCAATTAATTGCTTTTTTATCTTTATAAATTCATCCTTTATTATAAAAATCAACAAATATTTTTAAAACTGCTTCATTAGCATCTTTATCTAATGTAAATCTTTCATTTGTATAATCAAGTGCTAAACCTAAAGAATTTCACTGTTCTTTAATTTTATTGTAATATTCATCTTTTCATTTTCAAACTTCTTCTAAAAATTTTTCTCTTCCTAAGTCATAACGAGTTTTATTTTCTTTTCTTAATAATTCTTCAACTTTTGTTTGAGTTGCTATACCTGCATGGTCAACTGCAGGTAAAAATAAAACATCATAACCTTTTAATTTTTTATATCTAATAATAGTGTCTTGAATATATTCATCTCACGCATGTCCTAAGTGCAATTTTCCTGTAACATTAGGAGGTGGCACAATGATTGTAAATGGTCTTTTACTCGAATCGTGATATGAAAAATATTTTTTATTAATTCATTTCTGGTTTCTGTTTTTTTCTATATCTTTATGATTAAAATTTTTATCCATATTTCCCCTTTTATTCTGTATTTTCTAAACTTTTCTCTTCTGTATAATCAATTATAACCGTGTCTTCTAATTTTACAAAATTAGGTGTTTTTTTTGGTTTTTGTCTATGACTTAAAATTTTAGATGAAATTAATTCATTATCTGAAATGTAAATTTCTGATCGATTACTTTTAAAGTATCTTCTTGAAGAATATAATTCATCATATTCATGTTCGCTAATTTTATCAATAATAGAAAAATCGAAAGATTTAAATTTATAAAATTTTTTAGCAAATTCACTTTCAAATTCCTTTTTAATATTATTAAATGAACATTCAATTATTCTTGATTTTTCTATAAAAACAAAATTTTTAATATGCTTTGTTTCGACAAAATCACTTGCAAAAATTATTAAACTAGTATTTGGATTTTTATTTGCCACCAATTGATCTACATATGTTTTATCAAAAATGGTTTTATTTAAATCAACAAGAGCAACTTCTGGAGAATATAATTTTAATTTTCCTATGTCTATTTTTATTTTCTCTTCTTGTGTTAAATCTGAATAAGGAATTCAGAGTTTATCAATACCTATGTTAATGGATTTTAAAAAATTATATAATTCATTTTTAATAATAACGTTCTGGATGATTTCATTATCTTCAAAGTCATTTGTATATAAAAAAGAAATAGGGTGATAAATAACATAAAAATGATCATTTAAAAAAATTACGTTTTTTATTTTTTTAAATATTTCTAATTCCACTTCGTTGCTATTTTCATTTTTTCTTTTTAAGAAAGAAAATAAAAATCTATCAATTTTAGTAATTGCAATGATATTATTAATAATTTCTTGTTCTAATTTAGAATTATTTTGCATTTTGATTTCAATGCTATTGGCTAATAAATTTTCATTTTTTTCTTTTTCTCATACATAATTTGCTTTTTTTTCTCATAAAACATTTGTTTTTTTATGTTTTTCTACTTGATCGATTTCTTTAGAACCTTCAATTGTTGCTTTTTTTAAAAAGTTTATTTCTTTTTTTAATTCTTTTTTTTCTATTAAAGTGTCTAATAATTTCTTTTCATTTAAGATTTTTATTTTATTTAGTGTAAATTTCTTTTCGTGATATTCTTCTATTATTTCTAGTTGATTATCCAATTTAATTGTTTTACCCCTTTTAAAATCAAAAAATAAGTTATTGAAAAATTCAATTTCAAATTCTTTAATAGTGTTATAAAAACCTTTAACAACGCTTGGTTTTACATATTTTAGATGCTTTTTATTATGTTTAAAAATATAAAGTGTTTTTCTTTTGATTCAATAATTAATTTTAGCTTTTACAATCTGTTCTTTGTTTGCAGATTTATATGCTTCTTTTAAATCCTTTTTAGTTTCTTTAATTTTTAGTTTTAATGATTTTATAAGTAAATAATATATTCCATTTTTTAAAAACCCGTTTTTTAAAAAATTATTTCTTTTTTTAAGTTCTGCTTTTAATTGATTAATTTCTTGAAAGTGATTATGAGAAGCGATTTCAAATTCTGAAGAATGTTCAAATGATTCAACTTCTTTTTCAGCAATTTCAAATTCAGTTCTTAAATTTTGTAATTTTCCTTCGTTTTTTCTGTATTTATCTCTATATTTTTCATAAACATTAAATTTTTTAATTTCATAGTAAGTTATATTGTTTAAACTTGTATTTAGCATATCTATTCTTTTATCTAAATAATTACTTAACTCATTTAAATTAAAACTATTTTGTTCTAATTTCTGTAAAAATTCTTTATAATTAATTTTTTTAAAAAATTGATCAAAAATTTTAATTTGTGTTTCAAAAAGATCGTATGATATTTTTTCTTCCTCTTCTTTTATGAAAAAATGATATTCATCACTAACTTCTTTTCAATCTTTACGGAAATCTCTCATTAATTTAAAATCATATTCATTAGTATTAAAAGAATATTTCATTATTTCAAATAACGGTTTATCATAATAGTGATTTTTATTTTTATTAGAAAAAATTGATAAAACTTTTTCTGGTATTCAAAAATCTTTAAAATTCTTTTTTAAAAAATTCTTTCCTATTTTAATGACGCCAGAATAGTTTTTATTTTTAAAAACTAAGAGTTCTTTAAAACAAAAAGGGATTTTCTTATTAGAAGAAAAAATAAGGACATCTTCTCCTTTATTTATTTCTAAATTTAAGTTTTTTAATTTGTCTTCATAAGTAACATCAAGTAAAGAAATTATTTTGTTTGTAAATTCCATATTTTCCTTTAATAATTATTTCTATTTTTGTTTTTTACAATCGGAAGAATTACTAAACTTGTAAGGTAAATAACAAATAAATTGACTCAAATTTTAATAGGTGACACAATAAAATGTGTAATTAGTGCTACTTCAAAAGTTGGGAAAGCACCAGATTGAACATCACCTAAAGCTAATATTGCACTTGATGTTGGTTCTAAAATAACTGAAAAAGCAATAATAGGAACCATTGTAGTAAATCTATCTTTTTGTTGAAAAAATTTTAAAAATCTTGCTATTGTTATAAAAATCAACATGGTTCCGTTTCCAGATAACATTAAAATTAAAAAACCTACTTTATTTTTTATGTATTTTGATTCTTCTAATAATTTATCAGGAGCTAAAAATACAATGGTAGAAACAATAGCAGCAACAACTATCATTATAATTCAACAAAAAATTAACATAGAAGTAAATAAAGTATTTTGTTGTGTTTCTTTATTTAATCTATTAATTCTTTTAGAAATTGTTGAAATTTTTTTATTAATTTTTTTTATTTCTTTTTCATTAGAAAGAGAAAGTAGTGATAAAGAAAGATTTTCTATTTTTAAAGCATAAAATTTACTTTTTTCTTTTATATTTTTTTGAATATAATTTTCATTTAATCTTTTTTTAATAAAATCAAAAAATAATCATGAAATTATTCCTGGAATAAATCCAGTAATAGATAAAGCTAAAGTGTAATAAATTGAATAGGTGCTAGGAACAAATTGAAAAGAAATTAAATCTGATAAAAATCCTGTTAATAAACCTACAATTGGTCCAAAAATAAATCCTGTAATTTTAATAGGTAAACCAATTATTGAAAAACGAAAATTAGGTAAAGCTGCAAAAGGAAAAAATCTAATACCCAATAAAAGCATTATTGTAGATATGGACATAAAAACAGCAACAAATGCTATTGTTTTTGCGTTAAATCTTCTCATAAAATCTTTCCTTATATATAATTATTTAAATTTTACCACTATTATTTTAAGATTTTAAAATATATTTTTTATTTTAATAAAAAAGAAACTTAGAAAAGTTTCTCTTAAATTATTTATTGAATTGATTTGATTGTTTCTTTAACAATTCTTACAGAATTAGCAAATTTTGCTTTTTCTTTGTCGTTTAAATCTAAGTTAAGTATTTCTTTTATTCCTTCAGAACCGATAATAGCAGGAACTCCGATTACAACATCAGAAGCGCCATATTCACCATTTAAGTATACTCCTAAAGGTAAAACAGCATTAGAATCTTCTTGAATTACTCTAACTATTTGTGCTAAACATGCACCAATACCATAAAAGGTTGCTCTTTTTCTTTCAATAATTTTATATGCTTTTGTATAAACTGGTTTTTCTAATTCTTCTTCGTAATTTGAAGCATTTACTCCGGATTTTTCTTCATATTTACTAAAAGGTAATCCTGCTATTTTAAAAGTTGAATAGTTAATTAATGAAGAATCTCCATGTTCACCAATAACAAATGCTTCTATATTGTTTGTTGAGACTCCTGTTTTTTTAGAAAGTAATTGTTTTAATCTTGAAGTGTCAAGAATTGTTCCTGAACCAATAACTTTTTTAGGATCAAAACCTGTTTCTTTTAAATATACATATGTGAGAATATCCACTGGATTTGATGCGATAATTGTAATTCCATTGAATCCACTATCTTTAATTTGTTTTGCAATATCTTTCATAATTAAAGAATTGTCTTTTACCATTTCTAATCTTGTTTCACCTGGTAATTGTGGTCTTCCTGCTGTTATAACGACTATATCAGCATCTTTAGCATCTGCATAATTAGCTGAAAATACTTCATATTTTCTAACAGACGGAACAATAGCATCTTCTAAATCAAGAACATTCCCGTCTCTTGGTCCTTCAAATTTATCAATGATTCCGTATTTTGCAGCTAATCCTTGATTAATGGCGGAATATAAGAAAGAAGAACCGACTGCTCCTGCTCCAACTAAAATAACTTTTGTTGCTTTCATTTATTAAAAATCTCCCTTTTATTAATTTTTATTACATTAAAATTATAAAACATAAAATAAAAAATCATGTTTTTTTATAGTTTTCTTTACATTTTATTTTTATTTTGTATATATTTTGATTCTCCCGTCTTTCCCAGTTTCAAGAATTAAAAAACCGTTTACGACTGTTTTATGGGGCAAAATGGTTTTTATTTATCTGATTTAATTACAATTTTTTTGATCTCATCATACTTATTTCAAAGATCTATATCGCTTCCTGATTTTTCTCTTTTTCTTTCTATTTCTTCTCCTGTAATGTTATTTATAAACATTTCTTCTCTAACTAAACTTAAAATTTTAATAAATTGTCATTCAGTAAGATGATTATTAATTCTGTGTTTAAAATAATATTCATTTGTTTTATGAATGAATAATTTTAAAACCACTAATGAAGCAAAACATAAAAGTATGTGAGCTACAATGTGGCTATCTAAATAAACATAAGTTGGTCTTATTGCTAAATAACTTTTTAAACTTCTAAAATTTGATTCAATTTGTCATTGCTTAGAATATAAATGAATTATTTTTCTTATTTTACTTGTAAAGTTTTATCTCTATGAAATTTTAAATACTTTTCATGATTAACAGAAATTTTAATTCCTATTTTATCTTTTAAAGTATTTTGAAAAAAAGAACTTTCACTTTTTAGAAATTTATTTTCTTTTGTTAAAACATTTCCATCAATATCAAAAGAAATTAAAAATTTATCAAATAATTTATCATGATTTGCACAAAAAATAAATCCATTATAATAATCACAAATTTGTTCTCTTTTGTCTTTAATGTCTATTTTTTCTTTTAAAATTTCATTAATTGGTTTTATATGGGAAGCAATTAACAACTCTGGAATATCTATATCGCAATTTTGAAAAGCACATTTTTCGGGATAAACATTAAATAAATATTGTCTAAAAAGTCTTCTATACTTATTTTCATTTTCCGGGTTTTTAAATTTGTTCCTATTTATTGTTTTTAATTTTAATTCTCTCTCTATATCCTTTTTGTAAAAATCTAAATATATTTGTGGAATTTCATTTAAAAAGAAATCAAGTATTTTAGAATTATGAATAATATAAACATTATTTCTATAATTTAATTTATAAATTTCTTTACTTTCTTGTTCGTTTATACAATTAAGAATTTCTTCATTAGTTACTCATCTTGAACTTGAAGTTCCCGATTCCATTGATTTGCTTTTTATAAATTCTTCTGGATTTATTATAAAAAAAATTGTATTAGAATAGTCTAGTTCTTTTACGTTTGAAAAAGGAATGTAAACATTTATAATCAAACACTTTTCTCTTAGTTTAATTAACTCCCTAAATTTTTTATTGTTTGTAATCGCTATTTTTTTAGCATTATTTCTTCCGCCATTATCTGTGTGTTCAATAAAAATATTATATTTTTTATTGTTCAAGTTTAAAGAAAAAATTTCTTTTGATTCAAAAAGTTTTTCATATTTAACAACATTATTATTTTTTGACAAAAATTCAACAAGAATTTTCATAAACTTTTCTTTATCCTTGTTATTCTTTCCTTCTAATGGATGTATTGTTTCTAAGTTTTCAATTTTATTTCCAACAATATGATTGTATTTTAGCATTATTTATACTCCAATAATTTTTCAATAACTAAAGCAACTACAAAAATATTAACTGAATTTCCTAATTGTTTATATGCATAATGATCTTTGTGATTTTCACTTAATTCATTATGCAAAATAAAGTTTTTTGGGAAGGTTTGAAGATTTGCTGCTTCCCTTGGAGTAATGTATCTTCATTTGTTTTTTTCTTTATCAAAAAGAATTGATGTTTGCACGATAGCAACTAAAGTAGGGAAAATTTCTGCTTTTTTGCATCTTATTCCAGATTGTCTCATTTGAATAAATGTATTTTGAATATTTCTAACTTCTTTTCCCGCTTGCCATTCAAATTTCTTATCTCTTAATTTTCAAGATGAAACATTGTATTTTTCCATCCATTTTTTTATGAAAATATAATTTTCTTCAAAAAATTCTCTCATATTTTCTAAATATTTTTTTCTTCAAGGTACTAAACCTTTTAACTCATAATTTTGATCAAATTCATCTAATCAGATTACCGGTAAAGTTCTTGTTTCTGGAAATTTTACTTCCCTAACAAATTCATCTCACGCATTTAAAATCTTAAGCAAATATTCATCTTGTAAAAAATATTTTTCATCAACATTTTTTTCTAAAATATTAATAAATTCGTTTGTTTTTTTTGAGTCGAAAGAAAAAATAAAATCTTTTTGTTCTATTTTATTTTCTTGTTTTTCTTTTAATATACCAGGAATAAAAACTCTTTCTCTGTTTTGTGGAATTCCAAAATTATGTGGAGACAAAATCAAGGGATTTTCAGGTATTAAATAATTTAATTCCTCTTCTAATACTTTTTTTATTATAGTTCAAGTTCTACCTTTATCATGTTTTACCAAATGTTTCACATTTTCGAGAAGAATATACTTAGGTTTTTTTGCTTTTAAAATTTTTACTATATCAAAAAATAGAGTTCCTCTTATTTCATCTTCAAAACCTTTTTTGTTTCCTGCATTTGAAAATGTTTGACAAGGAAAACCTGCAAATAAAATATCATGTTCTGGAACTTGTGAACAATCTTCATCCAATAAACGAATATCTATAATTTCTTCTTTACTCTTTTTAAAATTATGTGAATAAACCTTTATTGCTTCTTTATCAATTTCACTACTAAAAACACATTCAATTTCAAAATTTTTATTTTTCGCTACTTTTTCAATAGCTTTATAAAAACCGCCGATTCCAGCAAACAAATCTATAAATTTATATTTCATTATTACTTATTTCTTTATTTTTCCTTTCTAAAAAATCAAGGGACACTATATTCAAAAGGTTTTTGTACATTTAATTTTAATATTTGTGCCGCTAACGATCTCTTATTAGTTAATGATAATGGATCTTCGTTATTTCAATTAATTCCAAAATAACTATGTGTAATTGTTTCATAGTTTCAAGATTGTAAAAATGTTAAAGATGCTCCTGAATTTATAGTTGAAATATAACTGTTATTTTCTCCTAAAATTCCTGTACCTGAATTTCCATTATTAAAGAAAGTAGGAGTATATCCTTGTTGTCTAGATAACCCAACATTTCCTGAAGAGCTACCTGCTCTGTTAATTAGATAACCTGATTGTTTTCCATATGGAAAACCATTCATTGCAAAGTTTTTAAGATTTGCTCCAAAGAAAATCGCTCCTTCTACACCTGTATAATCTAAATTAGTATTTGGTAAAGTAAATCAGTTTTTAAAATATGCAACCATATCCATTTTACCTTCTAATTGTGCTTCTTTAATAAGTTCAAAAGCATCTACAACAAATACAGTCATATCAACAAAATTACCTGCTGTGTTGTTATTTCCGTTTTTATCATATTGATTTAATCCAGTTCATATAATACCAGAGGTTGCTTTAGAAATTCTATTAGATCCTGATCAATAAGAATATCCTGGTTCTACATTATTATCAAAGTTATTAGATGATTTAACAATATATTTATTAGTAACTTCTGTTGGTAAATTATTGTCATCAAAGACATATTTTTTTCCAGCTTCTACGTGGTTGTTTGTAATAATGTAAAATTTACCATCATTAGGATCGCTACTTACTTTTGCAAACATTGTTGCAGAACCAAAACCATAAGCAATTGCTCTTGATCTTACGTTATTAACTAAAGGAATATCCTTTCAGTCTTTGTGAAGAAATTCATTATCTTGTTTATATCCGTTATGTAATTCATAACTAACATTTTGATTTGGATTGTATTCATTACTTAAAATTACTTCTTGTGGTGTAAAGAAAGTAATGGGTTGATTTTCTTGATTATAATCTAGATTTTTATAACTAAATAGATTAGTTTTTTGACCAAAATCCTCATGTTCAATTGTATTTGTATAATTTAGCGAAATAGAAGCACCAGCATTATTTATTAAAAATGCTTTATTTTTATTAAATTTATCAAATTTAGTTTCATCTTGTGTTTCTTTAAAAATAATTGCTTCTTTGTATGGATTTCCTACAAGAAGTTTATAGTTTTTATCTTCCAATTCCACTGTGAATTTTATTCCTTCATTTTGCTGATATTTAGCTTTAATAACAAAATAAAATCTTGGATGTTCTCCTCCATTTAACTTGTTGATTATAATGGTTTGTTGCCTAAAAGAAATTTCTTTACCAAGTATTAGATCTTCAAAATTAAACTCAAAGTTGTATCCTTTGTCCAAAGAAGAAATATTTGTTAGTCTTTGATCATTTTGAACCAAAGTATTTCCAAATAAGTGAAATTTAATTTTTCTATTTGTAGAATTGTTGCTTAAAAAGGTTTTTTCTATATATTTGTTTTTTAATGTTCAACTTGCAACTTCTGTTTGATTATCAAAAGATCATAATAAATCTTTTTGATAAGGTTCAACTTCTCTTTCTCTTGTTATTTCTGAAGAAGATTCAAAAACAGTTTTTAACTCTTTTTTAGCAAAAGTTAATTCCTCTTTTGAATTAACCGATGAAGCAAAACCTTTAATTTTATATCATACATTTCCTTTAATAATGCTGTTGTTATTTTTAGGATTTGTATATTGTAACTTAACATAAATAGAGTTATTATCTATGTTTTTAGCTTCAGCAATTGAAATATTGCTTGTATTAATTTTGAAATTGTTATAATTGATTTCACTTGTTTTTAAAGATACATAATTTGAAAGATCGTTTGAGTGATTGTTTACTTTATTTTTGAAATCATTTGCACTAATTTGCTGTATATTTCCTGTATTTATGTTTAAATCGCTATATTTAATACTGTTTAAAATTATTTCTGGATACAAGTTTTCTTTATAGTCATTTGTTAAATTAACTAAAGTAATATCCTGATTATTTGTATAACGTTTTTCAGTATTTTCTTTATTTATAAAACCTAATTTAAATGTTAAACTTCCTTCATTTGTGCTTCTAACATCGTAAAAGTATATAAAGTATTTATTGTAAATATTAACTAAATTTAAATTATTTTCTGAATCATTTGAGTTTTTAATTGATGTTTGAGAAGTAAAAAAACCATTTACAGATGAATTTTTATTTGAAACATCTGCATCATCTTTATTTGCACTTCCTGTGTTTGATAAATTACTAAAATTCTTGTCATTAGAATTAGAACTATCTGAATTTGTGTTTTTAAATTTTAATAAGAAATTGAGTGCTTCAAAAGCTTTTTGTTCTATTATGTCTTTAGGATCTAAAACTCTAAATTGAAGATTTTGTGATTTATCAATCACTCCATCAACTCTTCTGTAATCAAAATTTGAACTATTAATTTGATTAATAATTGTTTTATCATTTTCATCAATTGTTTCTTTATTAGTAAAATCATTTTGTGTAAATCATTCATTTTCATTTATTGGTTTAATATCTCTAAAACTTAAAGGTTTAAAGAAATTAATTGTTTTTAAATGAGAATTAATAAATGCTGTAGTATTTAATTTTGGTAAAGGTGCTTCTATTCCATTTTTTTTATATCATAGAAAAACTTTAGCTTGACCACCATTAGTATTTCCTGTGTTATTAACTATATCCTTAACTTCTTTAACAAAAATTTCATATTTGCCTATTTTTGGCATTTTATACGATGTTTCTAATGCTTCTTTAGCATCTTTAGCATTAAACATTGTGTGATTTATATTTGGATTTTTAAATTCTATATTACTTCAAAATAGATTAGCAGAAGGAGTTGAAGTAGTTTTTCCATTAGTTGTAACTTTATTAGCTTCAGTTACAATTTCAAGAATTTTTGCTTCATCTCTTAGATCTTTATCGCTAGCATCAGATTTTGAATTATTTAAATAATAATTAAAGGTAGTTGATTCTTCACCTTTAGTAACTTTTATTTTAAAAGTAGCAAAGAGTGAATCACCATTTACTTCATATCTCAAATCATTGCTGTAATTTATTATTTCAACTTTTACACCTTCTGGTTTTTGTATATCAAACAATAAATTCTCTTTATAAATTTTATCAAATACTTTATTAATTTCTTCTTGAGTTAAAGCATTAGCAGAAGCATTTGTTGGATTAGTTAAAGAATTTAAAGCGGTTTCTATTTTTTTATTTGAATATTCAGGAAAAGTTTTTAAAACTTCAGAAAATAAATCATTTTTTAATCACATATTAAAAAAATTTATTTGTTTAATGTTGGCATAATAATTTTTAATGTCTTCTGAATTAGAAAAATCATAATAATTTTTAACTTCTCTATAAAATTTAGAATTGGTAAATATTTCTTTTGGAGTTATTGAAATATTTTTCAACAAGTCACTTTTTAATTGTACAGAATTTTCTGTTTGTAAAGGAATTTCCTTTATTTTAGTATCATTTACATAAAAACCAATGTTTAAAGCTATCTTATTATTGGCTGTAAAAATATTATCTGTTTCTTCTATTTTATATTTAAAAAAATTATTTACTATTTTTTGTTTAGAAACAAAAATTTCCTTTATTTTTTCAAAATTATTTGTTAAATCAGATTTATATAAATCTAAAAACTGATCATAACTAAAATTAAAAATCTCATCTAAATTGCTAATTTTGATTGTGTTAATTTTAGAATTTAAATCATTACTAAAATTAATTGTTTTAGTAACTTTTGCAAATTTTGTAGAATCAGTGGTGCTTTTTGCAAGGTAAATTAAATTTAAATTATTAACATTAGTAGAATCTATTTTGACTTCTTCTAAAGTTAAATTCACATTTTCTATATCGTTATGTGATAAATAAATATTTTGATTTTCTTTATTGATAGATGCACTATATAAGAATTTTTTTAAATCATAAGTTTCTATATTTGGATTAAAATTAATTTCAAGTTTTCTTTCTACATCTTCTTTAAAAGTTTCATCTTCTTTTACAGGTTCTTCATTTTGTTCATCTGAACCATTTAATTTCTTCTCTGAATCTTTTAAATTAACTAAAGTAGAATTTATTTTATTTAAAAAATCTAGTGTTTTAATTTGTTCAACATCAGAAACTAACTTGTTGTTTTTTAAAAATTTTTCTGTTTCTGATAAAAACTTATCAAACTCTTCTTTATTATTTGCTTCTGTATATTTCTTTGTTTCTTTAACTGTTTGAGCATTTAAAACATTGCTTATTATTTTATTAACAATAGAATTATATTGTAAAGAAAGATCTAAAATATTATTAATTTCTTCTTTTGAATTTAATGAATTTATAAAAGCAACTAAACCATTTTTAGTTTGGTCATTTAAATTAGAATAATTTTCAATTTTTGATTTACTAGATTTTTTGTAATCTTCTAGATTTTCTTCTGTGTTTTCATTTGAATTTGTTTTTTTGTTTCTAGTTAAAGCATAAGTTGTACCAATAACTGCAGAACCTACACCAACAACCCCAGTTAGCAATAACAATGCTAACAATAATTTTTTCTTTTTTTTGTTCATTTCTCTTTTACTTCTTTCAATTATTTTTTAATTTTTTCTTCGATTGTTTTAATTGTTAATTCATTAGCTTTTTGAGGATTTGCCTGCCCTTTAGTTTGTTTCATTATTTGTCCTAAAAAGAATTTAATAACTCTTTCTGGTCTATTTTCATAATCATTTAATAATTGTTCATTTTCTGAAATTAAATTATTTAAAATTTCCTGAATTAAATCATTGTTTTCTATTTGAACCAAATTGTATTTTTTAATAATTTCATTAATACTTAAATTTTCTTTTTCTTTATAAAAAACAATTTCTTTTGCTTGTTTGGATGAAATAGAATTGTTTTTTTCTAAAGTTAAAATTTCAACTATATCATTTGGGGTTATATTTAACCAATCAATGCTTTTTTCCTTTATAATTGGAACAATTTCAGAAAAAAAGAATTTAGATAATTTATCTTTATTGTCAAAATTTATTTTATTAAAAAATTGTAATCAATCAAAATTATTTAATAACTGTTCTACATAAATATTAGAAACTGATTGGTTTAATAATTCTTCTTCTCATTCTCAATGTAGTTTGTCTAATTTAATTGAATCAATCAATTCTTCTTTTAATTGAATAACAGGAATATTTGGTTCAGGATAATATCTATAATCAACTGCTCCAGTTTTTTCTCTCATTACTATATTTTGTTGTAAAACATCATCAAAACGTTTAGTTTGTTGAATGATTTTTTCGTTATTATTTAATTTTAAAGTTTGAGTTGCAATTTCCAATTCTATCGCTTTTTTCACATTAGAAACTGAATTAATATTTTTAATTTCTACTTTGGTACCAAAACCTTCTCCTGGTTTGTTTAAAGATAAATTAATATCTGCTCTTAGTGAACCTTCTTCTAACTTTGCATCTGATATTCCTAAAAATTTTGCTATTTTAGCAATTGTTTCAATGTATTTTGCAGCTTGATTTGCATTTTTAATAACAGGGTTTGTAACAATTTCTATTAACGGAATACCTGCTCTATTATAGTCTAAAAAAGTTCCTTGTTCAGTATGTAATTGTTTTGCTGTATCCTCTTCTAAATGTATTCTTTCTATTGAAATTTCATTAACTTCATTATTAATTTTAAAAGAAACTTTTCCATTTTTCCCTATAGGTCTAAATTGTTGTGTGATTTGAAAACCTTTTGGTAAATCTGGATAAAAATAATTTTTTCTATCAAAATGTAATTCATTATCAATATTCATTTTTAATGCTTTTGCTAATTTTATAGCTTTTATAACAGCTTCTTTATTTAATAAAGGCAATGTCCCGGGATAAGCTAAGTCAACTAGACTAATATTTTTATTATTTTCTTCATTAAATGAATTTTTAGCTGCTGAAAACATTTTAGTTTTAGTGTTTAATTCCAAATGTATTTCAATACCTATAACCACTTCATAATTATTCATTAGTTTTCTCCTTTAATTTTTCTTCAATTCAAAGTGCATAACTCAATAATTTTTCATCATTTTGCATTTTAGAATCTATTGCTAGATTAAAAGGCAATTTATTATTTTTGTCCACACCTAATTTCATTGTTATAGATGGAGAACCAGCTAAATTAGAACCTGTTAAAATATAATCCATATAACTTCTTTTTTCTGCGTTTTCAAAATAAGGGGCAACATCAGGTGCTGCTGGATAAATAACTATGTCATATTTATCATATAATTCATCTAAATAATTTTTTATCAATCTTCTAATTTTTTGTGCCTTTAGAAATAATTCGTCTTGATTTTCTTTTTCAAGGAAATAAGAACCTAATATTAATCTTCTTTGTACCATTTTTCCAAAACCTTTTGAACGGGTATTAGTCATTATTTCACTTCAGTCTTTACCGTTTTCTCTTTGCCCAAATGCTATTCCATTTAAATTAGCTAAATTAGAACTTGCCTCAGAATAGGAAATAATCTCATATACTGGTTTAATTGCTTTTAATAAATCAGCATTAGGTTCAATGGATTCTGTTTCCACAAATGCGGAAATTTCCTTTATAAAAGAAAAATATTTTTCATAAACAGATTCGCTTAGCAAATTTTTAGGAATGTTAAAATATCCAATTTTATCTGGTTTTGTTTTTATAACATTATTAATTAAAATGTTTTCGGAAGTCATATCATTATAATCTTTTCCATAAGCAACTTTAGCAACTTCTATAACATCATTAACATTATGAGCAAATCATGAAACTGTATCTAAAGAGGAAGCATATGCAAACATACCAAATCTTGAAACTGCTCCATAACTTGGTTTAAATCCTACTTTTCCTATATATGATGCAGGAAGTCTTACAGAATCTCCTGTATCTGAAGCTAAAGCAAAGGAAACGTTATTTGTCAATGTAGCTGCAGAACCGGAAGAAGAACCACCTATTTTTCTTTTGTTATCTAAAGGGTGAGAAATAATTCCTCAATAAGAATAAATACCTTCTCCACCAAGAGCTAACTCATCATTATGAACCTTTGCTACAGGTATTGCTCCATTATCAAGTAATTTTTGCACAACAGTAGCATTATAAGAAGGGTAAAAATTTTCAAGTAATCTAGAAGACGCTTGTGTTTTAGCTGTTTTTGTAGCAAAAACATCTTTAATAGTAAAAACACAACCGCTAAGTGCTTTGTTTTCTATAATTTCTTGTTCTGGAAAAAGAAAAGAAACTGCATTATTTGTGTCTTTATGTAACTCTTTGTGAGCTAGTAAAAAATTTCCTTTATTTTTTATCATTTATAACCCTTTCTAATTGCACAAAATTTTTGTTTTTTGCAGGTGCGTTTTTTAATAAAATCCCTTTATTTTCTGTATATTCAAGCACTTCATCTTCTCTAACTAAACTAAAATCTTTAATTTTTGTTAATCTAACTAGTGGTTTAACATTACCAACATCTATCTGTTTAAATTCGTTTAACATTTTATAAATTTCATCAAGTTCTTTTTCTAATGATAAAATAACTTCATCATTTGGAATAAGTTTTAATATTTTAGCTAATTCAATTATTTCTTCTCTTTTCATTTTTCTCCTTACTATCATTTTGGATAACTTATAAATTCTTTATCATTTAAATAAGATAAATCTCCACTTAAATCTTTAAATTTGATTCTATGTGAATGTAAAAAAACTCTAAAATTTTTTTTACCACCATACTTTGTATCGCCATAAATCGGAAAACCTAAATGTGATAAAGTCACTCTAATTTGATGTTTTTTTCCTGTTATTAATCTTGCATATTTTTTAGAATTTTCACTAAAAAATTCTGTTATAGCTAATATATTTGAGTTTTTTACTACTTTCATTTTTTGCTTAGTTTCATCTTTTTCAAGAAAAAGTGAAGAAGTGAATTTATTGTCTATTTTTATATCAGATTTAAAGATATAAATTTTTTCAAATTTCTTTTGTTTTTCTTTTAATTCGACAAGTGCTTTATAATTTTTTGCATATATTACTATTCCTGAAGTTTTTTTATCTATTCTACCTATGTGAGATGGAATAAAAGAATCTTTTTGTTTAAAATTTAAATACTTTAAAATTTGTAAATCTAAACAATTATCTTCACTATGAATAGCTATATTTTCTTCTTTATTTACTATTAAAATATTTTTGTCTTCAAATATTATAGAAAAGTTTTTTTCTTTACTGTTATTTGTGGTTGTAAATTCTTGATTTATTTTTTCTTCATTTAGTCCATAAACTTGGATTTCATCATTAACCCTAATAATATATTTTTTATCATTGCTTCTTTTGCCATTAATTTTTATATCTTTTAAGCGAAAAAGTTTTTCTATTTTAGATAAAGGAACCTTGTTAAAATATTTAATTATAAATTTATATAATGTTCTACCTTCATCATTTAACGTTGCTTTTATTATTCTCATAATTGAATTTTACTTTAAATTTATTTTTTATTTTATAAAAAATTAATTTTCTTCTATTCTAGATAAAATAAACAAAGGAGCGGTTTCTGCTCTTAATATTCTTTTTCCTAAACTTATTGCTTTAAAGTTGTTTTTTAAAGCTAAGTCCACTTCTTGTTGACTAAAACCGCCTTCTGGACCTATTAAAAATAAAGAATTTTGAGGAAAAAGAATATTTTTATCAGAAGTTTCAACTTTTTCATGTGCTATATATTTATTTTTTATATTTAAGTTTAAAATTTCTTTAAAGTTAATGGGATAATGTATTTTCATAACTTTATTTCGGAAACTTTGTTGCGTGGAACTTTTGGCAATTTCTTGTCATCTTTCAATTTTTTTGTCAATGTCGTTGCCTAATTTTTGCTCAACATTTTCACTAAAAATTGGATAAAAATCACTTGCACCTAGTTCTGTAGCCTTTTGAATTAATCACTCAAAACGCTTGATATTAATTATTGCACTTGCTATGATAACAGGTTCATTAAATTCGTGATTTTCTTTAAGTTCTTGCTCAATTATCGCTAAATCACCTTCTAAATGACAAATATAGAATTTTTCTTCATATATACAAATTATTTTTTCGTTTTTTATTCTAGCTACCTTTATGTGATGGAGAGTTTCATTGGATAATATAAAATAATTATTTTCTTTTTTTTGTGCAAAAAATCTCATCATAATTTACTCCTATTTTTGTTAAATTAGTTTATAATATTATAGAAAAGCCATCATAGCTCAGTAGGTAGAGCACATCCATGGTAAGGATGGGGTCGCAGGTTCGATTCCTGTTGTTGGCACCATATCAAATAGACCATAAAAATCTCTTCTTAAAATAAAGAAGAGATTTTTTTTATTTTTCACTTGGTATTATGTGAATATGAGTATGAAAAACTTCTTGACCTGCTTCTTTTTCGTTGTTTACAAGTAGTTTAAAACCTTTTACATTTAATTTTTGAGTTTGTTCAATTGCAAGTTCTTTTGCCTTTACAATTAAATATTCTAAGTCACTATTTTCAATAGAAAATAAATTTCTAGAATAAATTTTAGGAACTACTAAAAAATGTCCTTTTGTAACTGGTTTTATATCAAGAAAAGCTATAACTCTTTCATCTTCATAAATGATATTTGCTGGTATTTCTCTATTTATAATTTTTAAAAATAATTGTTCCATTTTACATCTCTATTTTTTAGTTGTATTTTTATTATTTGATTCTGGGTCTAAAATTGAATCTTTATATTCAATTTTGTAACCAGCATCTTCATAGAATTTTTTAATCTCTTCATATAGAGTGTTTTTGTCTGCTAAATATAATGAAAATGCCAATATTTCCTTTTGTTCTACTGTATTTCAAGGTGTGTGATCTAAAGAGAAATAAGTTTTATATGTTGTTACATTGTCTTTTGTTGTTGCTTTGTTTTCATCAAATAAAGGCACAATTTTATTTACATAAGAAGCTGATATTTTGGTTAAATCACTACTTATAGCTTTTACAGAAGAAGGATAATCACTAAGTACTCTACCTGCATCAGAAATATTAGGAGAGTAAGAAGGTGTGCTTGAATCTCAAGTTACATCTACTGCATAAGTTCTTACAGAAGGGTGTTGTTGGTCTTTGTTTGCAGTCAATACCATCTTGATAATTACTGTTGCTCTTTTTTGGATGCTATCTGATTCAAAAGGCATAATTTTTTCAACAGTATAAGTAACATCACTATGTTCTGCTGCTTTAACAACTTCAATATCTTCTTTAGTTAATTGATATTTTGTTTTTGTCTTGTCAAAAGAGTCTTTTAGTTTGATAGGTAATTCTTTTTTACCTTTTCAACTTTCTGCAGCTGCTAAATCATTTTTAGAATATATAATTCTAGAATTTTCATCCACAAATCCGCTCTTTATATTTGTCTCTCTTTTCAAAGTATAAACATCATAATTAAAACTTCCTTTAGGGTTAGAACCTTGATTGTAGAGAATTCCTTGATATGATAATAATTGTTTTAAATCAATATCATCATTCACATTTAATAACTCAAAATCCTGTATTTTATTGGTGTTTTTGGAATTTTTAAATCTTTCATCTACTAAAGAGTTAAAAGAATTTTCATCTTTAATTTCTAATAAATTATAAGTGGCTAAGTCATCTGAATCAGTAGACTCATATTTTCAAATTTGAGCAGGTTGTTTTTCTAATAAAAGTGTTTTTAAAAAGAAATCTTTGGTTTCTGGATTAGTATTTTGATATGCTAATCTTTGATTATAATTTGTGTTTTTTTCCGCTGAATTTGTTTTATATTTATTGGATTCAATAATATCTTTAGATTCAGAACTAGTTAAGAATTTAAAAACTAAAACCATTTTTAAAATATTGTTTTTTAAATCTGAATTATTGTTGTTAAATAAAATTTCAAATCCTTTTTCTGTAAATAATTTATTTGGTCCTACCTCTGTATATAATTCTTTTAATTCTTCTGTAGTTAAAAAATTATTAGAATTTAAATCATTTATAAATTTTACTGTAAAGGTGCTGTCTTTTTTCAACTCTTGTTTTTGGTAAAAATTAAATGCTTTTTTAACTAATGCATAAAATTCGCTATTTTTGTTTTTAAATTCTTGATCTAAGTTTTGATTTTTAAATCATTTATCAGTTAAAATGGTTTCGATATATTTGGTTTCAATAAATCTTTTAACTACTTCTTTTTTTAATTTCTCATCTTGAATTATTTTTTCTGAACTTTCTACTTCAACAGGAGAACAAGAAACAACAGATAACGGAATAATTCCCGCTATAACACTTGTTAATAATGAATATTTAATTTTTTTCATTTCATTCTCCTTTATTTATTTTTAATAATTCCAAAATGTTTTTGTAAAGCATCATAAATAGTGTCTACATCTGATTTTTCTGTTTTTCCTGTAATTGTTCAGTAGTTTTTAGTGTTGTCAAAATTAAAATCAGCATTTAAATTGTATTTTTTAATTTCTGTTAAATAAGTTTCAATTTTAGTATTTATTTTTAAAATTAAATCATTAGAATAAGAAATTATTTTATTATCAATATTTTTTTCTAAAGACTTAATATAATTGGTTTTTTCTTCTTCAGACTTATTACTTTTTACATCTGTCAATAATTTAGTTTTAAATTTTTCATCAGATATTGTGTCTTTTAAAACAAAACTTTCGTTTTTTAATTCATTAAATAAGTCATTTATTTTAAGTCTGTTAGTTATTGAAGAGTTAATTTGATTATTAGCATTTAATTGTAATTCTTTTTTAAGAATTTCTTGTAATTTATCAAAAGTGTTTATTGAATTTTTTAAAATAATATTCAATCCTTTACTTGAATAAATAATTGAACTGTTTTCAGTTAATTTATAAATTGTGTGAATTCTATAACTTGAATCGGTAGTTTCTCCAAAAGTTTCTTTAAAAGCTTCACCAGCTTTTTTAAGTTCTCCATCGCTTAGTTTATCAATAAAATCTGCTATTTTTTTATTTAGTTCATTAATTTCAGTTAATTTTTTATTAGTTAAAGTTGAAGCATCTGGAAGTAAATTTTCATGTCCATTTGCAAATAACTTTTCTTTAATTTTACTAAATAAAGTAGTGGATAAAATATGTGTTGCTTCTTTTGCACTAAATACATTATCTAAAAATGTAATGCCATAAGAAGAATCTTCACTATCAAAAATTTGACTTAAATTTCTTAAAGGTAATTGTCCTAAATTTTGTGCATTTGTTTTATTAACTGATGAATTAATTGTGTTAAGTAAAATTCTATCAGTAGATTTTTGATTCTCATCTGAAGTAGCAGTATTTCCTTTGAAGTTTTCAATTAAACTTAGTGTAGTTTTTACTTCTTGTGTGGTTAAATCATTAGAATTTATTTGGGTTACTGAATATCTTAATAATTCTTTTAAATCAGCTTTAGCAATTGTTCATGCATCTTGTGCATTTGAAGAATTTTGATTAGCATGAATAACTAATTGAGAAACATCAAAAAATGAAAATTTATCTTTTAATAAAGCATTATTGTTAAAATAAAATTTATTAATTACATTATTTGCATTCATATACTCTTTGACATAAGAATTTGTTAAAAATGCAGAAACTTTATATTCATCTTTAATTTTTTCTTTTTCAGATTCTGTTTTAGATTTATCACTTTCTCTTTCGATATTTGGAATAAATCCATTTACAACGTTTGAACCTTTGTCAGCATCATCTTCTAAAATGATAATATCTTTAAATAATCTATCACCTTTTTTATAAACAATATTTCCATTTTTATCTTTAATATCTTCACTTAATACTCTATTTTTAACATCTTTATATAAGTATGTTGTTGAAAACTCTGGAGTAAATCTTGCAAAAGCTTTTTTTTCTGCTTCTTTATATGTTAAATATTCAACTGCTTTATCAAAATTGACTGCTCCACCAAATTTTGGATCTGTAGAAATATATTTATTAAATTCAGATTCTCAATTTTGGAAACCATAAGTTCTTTGATATCTTCTTCTTTCGTCTTCAAGGAATTTTTGTTGTGATTGTTTTAAATCATCATAGCTTTTAAAATTAGGATTAAATCTATCGTTTGCACTTGTTTTACCTGCTACATAAGATTTATCTCATGCTTTTTTGAATAATTGAGAAGCCTCATATTCTTCTTCATAAAGATAATTAATTAAAACTTTTTGTGCTTCATCAAATTGTTCTTTATTAATAACTGAATCTGTTTGGGTTGCGTTGATAATATCTTGAAGATTTAAGTTTTTAGGACCGTTTGGTGTAGATATACTTACTAAAATATCTGAATCTGCTCTAGCTGCAATTTTTGTAGGTTGTGCATTAGTGATACCTAAAGGAATTCCTATAGCTAATCCAGAAACTACCAAAGCAGCTGATGCAAATAAAACTCCATTAAGGATTTTTCTTTTTTTAATTTGTTCTGGTGTTCTTTCTTTTTTTTGTTTTTTCTCGCTTTTGGAATTTAATCTTGCAAGTTTTTTAGAAAGTTTTTCTTTTGACATATTTACCTCTTTAGTTTGCTATTTAATTTATATTAATTAAATTAATATAAAAATTTTACCAAATTTTAATGTAATATAAATTAAAAATAAAAAAATAAAAAATTTTTCATTTTTTTGCTTTTTATAATTATAATAATTAATACACACGCAAAGGAGTATGAATGATGTACAAAAAATTTTCTGAAGGAATGATTGAAGTTATTACCGGTCCTATGTTTTCTGGAAAAAGCGAAGAATTGTTAAAAAGGATTAGAATTTTAGAATATGCAAATATTAAAACTTTAGTAGTTAAACCACACTTTGATAATAGGTTTGCAGAAGATGAAATAATTTCTAGATCAGGAGCAAAAATATCAACTTTTAATGCTTCTACAGCCGAAGAAATAAAAGAGTTATTTAATAAAAAAAATTATAAAGCAATCGCTATTGACGAAGTTCACTTTTTTGGTAAAGATGTTCTTAATTTACTTAGTGATTTAGCTGATGATGGTGTAAGAGTAATAGTAAGCGGTTTGGATATGGATTATTTAAGAAGACCTTTTAGTATTGTTCCAGCATTACTTTCAATGGCTGAAAATGTTACAAAATTGCAGGCAGTATGTGTAAAGTGTAAAAATGCAGCATCTACAAGTTTTAGAAAAATTAATAGTAAAAATGTAAAACTTTTAGGGGACACTGAAGAATATGAAGCAAGATGCAGATCTTGTCATATAAAAGGCGAATTTGGAAAAATTAAAGATAAAAACGAAGACAAAAGTGAAGAAAAATAACCTAAAAATTTTTAGGTTATTTTTTGTTATATTAATTAAAAACTAGTTTGATTTACCGTTTTTACGTAAAGTTCTTGCTGTTTTTGCACTTACTTTAATTGTAACAACTTGCCCTTTTTCATTAAGTATTTTCATTTTTTGCAAGTTTAATCTAAAAGTTCTTTTAGTAGCATTTAAAGCGTGAGATCTTTTATTTCCCACCATAGGACCTTTTCCTGTTATTGCATCTTTTCTTGCCATATTTATTCTCCTTTTCTAATTATTTTAAAGCACTTTTTGCTTGTTTAATGATAGTTTCAAAAACTTCATGATGATGAATCGCAAGTTCTGAAAGCATTTTTCTATTAACTTCAATATTAGCTTTTTTAAGTCCGTTAATTAATTGAGAATATGTAATTCCAAGAGGTCTAGAAGCAGCATTAATTCTTGCTATTCATAATTTTCTAAAATCTCTTTTTACTTGTTTTCTATCTCTAAAAGCATAAGTTCAAGATTTAACAACTGCTTGTTTTGCAACTTTAAATCCTATTGATTTATGTCCTCAATATCCTTTAGCTAATTTTAATCATTTTTTTCTTCTTTGTCTTGTAACAGTTCCACCTTTAACTCTCATTGTTGTTACCTCTTTCTATGTTATTAAAATAAACCTTTTATTCTTTTTAAATCTGATGCAGAAACTAATGTAGCTTTTCTTGCGTGTCTTTTTTGTTTAGTTGTTTTGTTTTGAGCTAAATGAGATCTATAAGCTTGTCCTCTTTTAACTTTTCCACTTCCTGTAACTTTTAATCTCTTTTTTAAAGAGGATTTAGTTTTCATTTTTGGCATTTTCGGTTTTACCTTTCTCTTCTTGTTTTAATTCTTTTTCTTTTTTAGAACTTGTCAAATGTGGTAATTTCTTTTTATCCCTTTCAACATACATATCTAAAAATCTTTCATTTTGCTGTGCATCTTTTGTAATTTTAGCTATGTCAGAAATGTATTCATAAAATTTATCTAAAACAACTTTACCAAGTTCAGGTCTAGAAGCCTCTCTACCTCTAAATTTTAAAGAAATTTTTACTCTATCTCCATCTAAAAGAAATTCTCTAGCTTTTCTTGCTTTGGTCTCTATATCTTTAATGTTTATTCCTGGAGTTAGTCTAATTTCTCTATTATTAACAAAAGTTTGTTTTTCTTTTACTTCCTTTTGTTTTTTCTTTCTTTCATATTTAAATTTTCCATAATCCATTATTCTTCCTATTGGCTTAGGTTTGTCACCTGAATTATCAATAGAAATAATAACTAAGTCCATTTTTTGTTCTTTCGCCATTTTAATGGCTTCATTTTTAGAAAGAACACCAACTTGACTGTTGTCTGAATTTATTACGAAAATTTTTGAAAAGGGAATATTTTCATTAACAAAATGTTCTTGTTGTGGCTTTTTTTTATTCCCAAAATTGTTATTTAATTTACTAATAACTCTTTCTCCTTACGAATTTAAATAAAATAAAGTGGTAATACACCACTTTCTCTCAATTAGATACAATTTAATAATAAAATAGTTTATAAACAAAATTGTAGCATACCCATGGAATAACCATTAGGTGAGAGATTAATCTACTTTCTGCAATTTTTATCTATTGCTATTAAATTATATATTTTTTTTAATTTTTGCCAAATAAATAAATTTTATTTAATTTTTCTATCTAGAAAAAATAAGTAGTTTTATTTATCAAAAATTTTTAAATGTTTAATAAATTCTTCCATATATTGAAAATAAATTTCTCCTTTTGAGTCAATAGGGAGTTTAATTTCAATGCTTGGTACTTCATTTTTTTGAGTTCTTCCATGTCCTATAGATTTAAATAATCTTTCACTAATAATTATCGCTAAATAAAATTGTGATAAAGGGAATTTTTCTACTTTTTCTTTATAAACTTGATTTATATCTAAAATATTTACAAATGAAGTAGCTCCAAATTTAAAGTCACAATAATATGTTTTACCCCCTCCTCCATCACCTCCATTAATCATTACTATTTTATTTTCAAAAACTTCACTAATATCTTCTTCCGGTAATAAACCACCAATGCCATTATTGTCTTTTTTTGCAATAATCACTGGTATTCCTTTTATATATTTATTTTCAAGTTTTCTATCAATAGATTTCTTTTGTCTTCCCTTAGAAATAAAAGAAAGGATGTCAGAAATTTTAAAATTTTTATATTTTAAATTTTCATATTTTTTCTTTATGTTCATTTTTTCAAAAAATATTTTAGGTTCAATTCCTGATAAAATTTTAGCTGCAATGTTTTCTCTTAAATATTTAATAAAAGTTTTGTCCAAAACTTCTAATTCTCTATTTGTCGAATATTTTTCAAAAGCAAGTTCATCTTTAAAAGAAAGGTTTATAATCTTGGCTTGAAACTCATTGTAATTACCTTCTAAAATTTGGTAAAATTTTTCTACTTTTTCTTTATATTTTTCAGTTTCTAATCTTCTTTCATTAGCATATACAAAACCATCATCACTAAAATCTATCAACATTATTTCTTGTTTATGTGTTTTTTCTAAAAGAGATGGATTATTTTTTAAGATATCAAGCTGTTTTTGTGAATATTTTTCTAAAACAATTATTGAAGTATTAACACCAGCATTAGGTTGAAAAACATCCCTTGGAAGCGAAATAACTTTATCTATTTTTGATAGTTCAAAAATTTTCTGTAAGTAATTATAATTTGCACTTGAACCGTTTAAACAACTTTTAGGTAAAATACAAGCTATTTTACCTTCTGGCTTTAAATTTAAAAGAGTATGATATAAAAATTTTAGTTCTGTATCTTTTTGACTAAAAGGGGGATTCATAAGAACTTTGGAATATTTATTTTTTAAAAGTGGTAATTTTACAAAACAGTCGTCTCAATATATTTGAGTACTTCCATCACCATGTAGCAACATATTAATTCTAGCAAGAGTTGTATTAAATTCATCATATTCTATTCCGATTAATTGCTCTTCTTTAATTTTTTGAGAAATTTCATAAATTTTTGTTATTTTAGTAGTTTCATCTAAATTATGTTTATAATTTAAAATTGCTTCTGCGTCTTTAGTCATATTTGCCATAGCATTTGTTAAAAAGGTTCCACTACCACATGTTGGATCTAAAATTACATCATTAAAAACATCAATATCTAATATTTTATACATAATTTCAGCAATATGATCAGGAGTAAAAACTTCTCCTTTCTCTTTTGCATTGGCAGAATTTCATTTCCTAAAAACCTTTAAAAAAGTATTCATAATATCATGACCTTTTTTATCTCTATCACTAATATTAATTAAATTATAAATAGCAGTAATTATATCCATAATTTGTATTAAATCACTTACTGTAACTTTTTCAAAAGTTGGATCATCTAAATATTTTTTGATAGTTTCTATTTTTTCATTTTTAAATAAATTATTTCGTTCTTTTATATTATTAACAATTTGTTCGCCTAAAGATTTAATTAAATTCTTTGAAGATTTACGATCTAGTTCATTATAACTACCTCATTTGCAACAAAGCATAACTGCTCCTATAAAAGGTACAGTCATTTGTTTGTTAATTTTAGCATATCTAAAAGAATTTGCTAATTGTTTGGAATAGTCATAAATTAAATCTTCATTATTTTCTTTTGAAGAATTAAAATATTTATTTTTATAATATTCATAATTTTTAATTCTTATTTCATCTTTAAGGTGCTTGAATTCATTGGCTTTAGTCTTTAAATAAACATTTAATTCAGTTCCGTTAAATTCAAATCCAATGATATTTTTATGCTTATCTAAAGTCATATAATCTTTAAGTTGTCCCTTAAAAGGTTTATTTTCTGCTTTAGCATCTAATATAAAAATAACACCATCATAAAAATAATATCCATCTGGTTTTGTAGCTTGATATTCTTTAGAAGTTTTCTTATAAAAAGGAATTGTACCATCTGTTCTGTTGATAAGACCAAGTTCTTTGCTAAACTTATCTATTATATAAAATTCTGTTTTTCTCATTTTTCCTCCTTAATCACTTGGATAATCTAATTATATTATTTTAAACAAATATTTCTACAAAAAATAAAAAAAGACAGCATCTACCGTCTTTGGTCAAAATTTGAAATGGTGGGAACGAATGGAATCGAACCATCGACCTCACGATTATCAGTCGTGTGCTCTAACCGTCTGAGCTACGCTCCCATTATAAATTTGTATGCAATTTGCATACAAATTATATCATAAAATGTGTGTTTTATATTAACGTTTAGAAAATTGTCTTGCTCTACGTGCTTTTCTAAGTCCGTATTTTTTACGTTCTTTAGATCTTGCATCTCTTGTTAACATACCTGTTTCTCTTAAATTAGGTTTATAATCTTTTGAAGATTCTAATAAAGCTCTTGCTATTCCTAATCTAATTGCTCCAGCTTGCCCAGATAAACCACCACCAGAAGCATTAACGATAATGTCTCATGTTCCTTCTGTTTCTGTAATAGTTAAAGGTTGTAAAGCATCTTTAATTAAAAGATCTGACATTAAATAGTCTTTAGCTTCTCTTTTATTAATTGTAAATTTTCCTTTTCCTGGTTTTAAGATAACTCTTGCAGTAGAAGATTTTCTTCTTCCTAAACCACGATAGAATGTTCCAGTTAACATTTTTTGATTTTTCATTTCTTTAGCCATTATTTAACCTCTAATTTCATTGGTTTTTGTGCTTCATGTTTATGTTCAGGTCCAGCATATACAAATAAATTTACTCTTTGTCTATTTCCTAATTTTGTGTGTGGCAACATTCCTCTAATTGCTTTTTCAACAATAGCTGCTGGTTTTTTTGCTCTCAAATCTTTTGCTTTAATTGATTTTAATCCACCTGGATAACCTGAATGTGAATAATAAATTTTATTTTCATCTTTGTTTGCAGTTAAAATTACTTTTTCTGCATTTATAACAATAATGTTATCTCCCATATCAACATTTGGAGTAAATGTAGGTTTATTTTTTCCTCTTAAATAAGTAGCAGCTAAAGTTGCTAAACGCCCTAAAACTTGTCCTTCTGCATCAATAACATATCATTTTTTGTCTGTTTCAAGATGCTTAACAATAGTTGTTTGTCTCATTGTTCCTTCCTTGATAATTTAATAATTTATTTAATAATGTAACAGGCATTTAATAAATATTGCTTTTAAATTATAATACTTTTTTTTATAAAACCAAATCTTTTATAAAAAAAAATAACCAAAAACGGTTATTTTCATATTTTAAACTAATTCGATAATAGCCATTTTAGAATTATCACCTTGTCTTGCAGGCAATTTAATTATTCTTGTATAACCACCATTACGACTTTTATATTTTGGTCCTACTACATCGAATAAATATGATAATGCTGATTTACCATCGCTGGTTTTTACATCTCTTAAAAATGCAGCTGCTAAACGACGAGAAGCAAGTGTATTAGTTTTTGCTTTTGTAATTAATCTCTCAACGTGTTTTCTTAATTCTTTAGCTCTTGCTTCTGTTGTTGTGATTCTTCCGTGAACAATAACATCTGTAGATAAAGAACGTAAAACGTGTTTTCTTCAAGTTGAATTTCTTCTAAATAATTGTGTTGGATTAGCCATTTTTAGTCTCCTTTCTTAAGTGAAATACCGCGTTCAGCTAATTTTTCAATAATTTCTTGAACGGATTTTTTACCTAAATTTTTAACATTATTTAATTCTTCTTCATCAATTTTTTCTAAGTCTGCTACAGTTCTAAATCCTGCACGTCTTAAAGCATTTAATGATCTTACTGTTAAACTTAAATCATTAATATCAATTGATTTATCTTTAGGAGTTTCTTCTTTAACTTTTTCTTCTTCAAAATAGTCTTTTTCATTAATTTCTAAATTTTCAGTATTTGAAACTATTTTCAAATGTGCAATTAAAATTTTTGCAGCTTGAGCAATAACCTCTTTTGCTTCTACTGTTCCATCTGTTTTAACATTAAATTCTAGTTTTTCTTGAATAATGTTAGAAGCTGAGTTAAGTTCACTAAATTTATATTGAACATTTGTAACAGGTGAAAAATCTGAATCAACTGCTAAAATGGTTCCTGATTTTAAATTTGATTCTAATTCAGAACCATATTCTAAAATATTTTTTTTGTTGTCTTCAAAAGAAACAAATCCTCTTCCTGATAATAAAAACATTTCGAATTTTAAAGCATTTGCTTTAGAAAGAGTTGCGATTTGTTGATCAGGGTTTACAATAGTTACTCCTGCTGGTAGTTGAATATCTTTTGCAAAAATATTTTTTTCAGTAAATTTATCATAATTAAATGAAACTCTTACAGGTTTTTTATCAATAAAAACTTCTTTATTATAAATAAACTTTACTTTCTTTAAATTATTTAATAAAGTAACTACATCTTCTTCTACGTTGTCGATTGCTTGAAATTCGTGATCTACTTTTTCAATTCTAATTGCAAATGGAGCAACTGAAGAAACTGAAGATAATATTGTTCTTCTTAAAGCTGTACCTAAAGTGTTAGCAAATCCTCTTTCTAAAGGTTCTAAAACAAAAGAAGTGAAATAATCTGAATGTTTATTTTCTTTTTCTTCTTTGTAATTTACTTTTGCCATTTTTTGCATAACTTAACAACTCCTATCTTTTTGTTTCTCTTTTGATTACTTTTCTTGGAGGTCTTGTTCCGTTATGTGGAATAGGTGTAACATCTTTAATTTCAGTAACAGTAATACCTGAAACTTCAATTTGTTTTCTTGCTGCATCTTTTCCTGGTCCTAAACCTTTAATTTCAACTTTAACTTCTTTAATTCCATGTTCTTTAGCTGCTTCAGATGCTGCTGCTGCTGCTAATCCTGCTGCATATGGAGTTTTCTTTTTTGTCCCTTTATATCCAATAGCACCAGATGAAGATCATGCAATTACATTACCTTTTTCATCTGAAAAAGTTACAATTGTGTTTTGGTGAGTTGAGTGAATGTGAGCGATTCCGCTAGTAATATTTTTTCTTTTAACTTTTCTAGCCATATCTTATTTACCTTTCTTTCCAGCAACAGTTTTTCTTGGTCCTTTTCTTGTACGTGCATTTTTCTGAGTTACTTGACCACGAACTGGTAATCCTTTTCTATGTCTGATTCCTCTATAACATTTAATTTCCATTAATCTTTTAATGTTAATAGCTACTTCACGACGTAAATCACCTTCTGTTGTATATTGTGAAGCTATATCTCTTATTTTTGATAATTGTTCTTCACTTAAATCTTTTACACGAATATTTTCGTCTATTTGAGCCTTTTGTAAAATTTCTTGAGCTCTTGATTTTCCTATCCCAAAAATATAAGTTAGAGAAATAACAACTCTCTTATTATTTGGAATTTCTATGTTTAAAATTCTAGCCATATTTTCCTAACCTTGTCTTTGTTTGTGTTTTGGTAGAATACAAATGATTCTATTTATTCCATTTCTTTTGATTATTTTACAGTCTTTACACATCTTTTTAACTGATGCTCTTACTTTCATAAATCTCCTTTATTTATGACGATAAACAATTCTTCCTTTTGTTCAATCATAAGGACTAATTTCAACATCAACACTATCTCCAGGAATTATTTTAATGTGATACATTTTCATTTTTCCTGAAATGTGAGCTTGAATTTTAGCATTATTTTCTAATAAAATTTCATACTCACTAGAATTGTGTGCTTGAATTACTTTACCTGTCATTTTGATTGCATCTTTTGCCATTTATTGAAATACCTCTTTTGGTTTTTTATTTGTACAATTAATGTTTGGTATTTATTATTATTTTATTTCTTTAAAAGTAATTGTGCCCTTTAAAGAAATACCTGGACTTATTTCGACATTACCTTATGCCAGGCTTGTATAATTAACATTAAAAATTATACTAAATTTTTGAATTTTTCCAACTCTTTGAATTAACTTAAAATTATTCCTTTTCCATTTTTAATTAAAATGGTTTCTTCCACGTGAACTGTTTTTTTACGGTTATATTTTGGAACCACAGTTCAACCATCACTTAATATTTTAACTTCCGGACTTTCTTGTAAAATCATAGGTTCTATACAAATTACCATATTATCTCTTAACAAAATCCCTTTATCTCCTGTATATAAATTGTAAACATTAGGTGCTTCATGAAGTTTTTTTCCAATTCCGTGGCCACAAAATTCCTCTGTTGTAAACATTTTGTTTTCAAAAATAACCTTGGAAATGGCTTTAGAAATATCTCCTATCCTTGCTCCAGGTTTGATTGCATTTATACCGGCATCTATTGCTCTTTTTGCAACAGAAATCAGTTTTTCGTTTTCAAGATTATTTTCTTTTCCAACTGATTTGGAAAAGGCAGAATCTGAATAGTATCCTTTATATTTAACTCCTAAATCTATAGAAATTAAATCCCCTGTTTTTAAAATTCTTTGATCCGGAATTCCGTGAATTAACTCATGATTTAAAGAAGCGCAAATTGTGTTAGGAAAATTTTGGTAACCTAAAAAAGCTGGTTCTGCGTTTCTTTTGATAATTTCATCATAAGCAAGTTTGTCTAGTTGCAATAAAGAAACCCCTTCTTCTATTGCATCATAAACTATTTTTTTTACTTCTGAAAGAATATTTGCTGATTTAGTTATTAATTCTATTTCAAAATCTTTTTTTATCAATTTGCTCATTTTATAAAATTTCTTTAACTATTTTTTGTACTATGAATTCTGGAGTTTGTGTTGCATCTATAGTGATTAACATATTTTTGTCTTTATAAAAATCTATTAATACTTTAGTTTCATTATTATAAACTTCTAATCTACGAATAATTGCTTCTTCTTCATCATCTTTTCTTTGTAATAAAACTGTATCGTCATTTTCGCAAAGTAATTGCTTTGCAGAAGGTTTGAAATCAAGATGATAAGTTGCAGAACAAGTAGGGCAATATCTTCTTTTAGAAAGTCTTTGAATAATAACTTCACTTGGAGCTTGTAATAAAATAACATTTTTTATTTGAGAAGTGCTTAAATTTGATAAAAAATCTGCTTGATTAATTGTTCTTGGATAACCATCTAAAATAAAGTTAATGTTTTGTTTGTTTAATTCTTCTAACTTTTCTTTTACTATTTCATTAGTTATATTGTCAGGAACATATCTACCACTTTCAACAATATTTTTTAATTCCAAACCTAATTTAGTTTGGTTTCTAATTGCGGTTCTAAAAATTTCTCCTGTTGATAAATGAATAAAATCAATTTCTTTTGCAAGTAATGATGCAACAGTTCCTTTTCCAACTCCTGGTGCACCTAAAAAAATTATGTTTTTTATCATAATAAATCTCCGTTATTTTTATTTTGTTTAGTAAATGATTTACTAATTTTTCTTCTTTTTTGTGAAATTTTTTCTGATTGTCTTCTTGCTTTAATTTGACCTATTGTTTCTAATGCTGTGGTTATTAAAATAATAATAGAAGTTCCACCAAATGTAATGCTCCGTGGCATTCCAAACATTTGCATAATAGGTTCTAAAGAACCAATTGCTACAAGATAAAATGCAGAGAAAATAGAAAGTCTTAAAACAACAGAAATTAAATAATCTTCTGTTTGTTCTCCTGGTCTTATTCCAGGAATAAAGGTTGAATTTTTTCCAAAATCTTCTGAAATTTTATCCACTCTAGACTGTTGTAATCCCATACCAATTGCAAATAAAAAGGTAATAACTACAAATAGACTAAATCCAATTGGATCAGTTAATCTTAAACTTCTTTCTACAAAATATCTTGTAGATGAAGTGTATGGATCAAGAAGTCCTACTATTAAAGTTGGTAAAGATAAAACAATTAAAGAAAAAATGATTGGCATAACACCTGCTGGATTTACTTTAATTGGTAATACTGAAATATCTTTAACATTTTTAGTCATTCCAGATCCTGTTTGTTGAATAGGTATTTTTCTTTCTGCAGTATAAACATATGCAACTATAAAAATTAAAACTAAAAAACCAATAATATAAACTCCAAAGAAAATTATATTACTAATCAAAGAGTCTGAATTAGATCCTGAAATAAAGTAATTAAAGGCTCCTTTTAATTTACTTGGTAAACGTGTTGCGATTCCTGTAAAAATTAAAAGTGAAGTCCCATTACCAACTCCTTTTTCAGTAATTTGTTCTCCTAAAAATAAAGAAAACAAAGAACCGCTAATAAGTATACAAGGTAAAATAAAGTATTTATAATAAGCTGCATTGTTGCTTAAATATACAAAACTTTGTGCTCCTAAATTGGCATCAAACAATGTTCTAATTAAGAAAATTGATTGAGCTATAGCTATAAAAATAGTTAAAAGTCTTGTAATAATATTTATTTTACGTCTACCTAGCGGTCCTGATTGACTTAACCTATGAACTGGTGGAAATAATTTAGTTTGAGCGACCATCATAATCAAAGATGCTGTTATGAATGGTCCTATTCCTAAGGCTACTATTGAAAAGTTAGTTAACCCTCCACCACCTACAATATTAATTATTCCTAAAAATGAATTAGAATCTAAAGAAGCATTTTTATTTATAGATACACCAGGTAATGTGATTGTACCTGCTATAACAAAAATAGCTAAAATTCATATAGAAAATAATATTTTTTTAGTTAAGATTTTTTCTTTGGAAAATGTTTGAATTTTATGTTTTATATTTAAATAGATTTTTGAAAAGATTAATCCTATCCAGTTTAATACTTTTTTTAATCTATAAAACATCTTAAACCAATTCTACTTTTCCACCTAATTTTTCTACCGCTTCTTTTGCTGAGTTTGAAACGGCATTAACTTCTATAAATATTTTTTTAGTTAATGTACCTGAAGATAATAATTTTACAGGCATTGTTTTTCTTCTTGCTAATCTAGTTTCAAATAACATTTCTAATGTTACTTTGTCACCATCTTTAAATGTAGCATCTAATTTTTCTAATGATATAACTTGATATTCAACTTTATTAACATTGTTAAAACCGATTTTTGGTAAACGTCTGAAGAGAGGGTTTTGTCCTCCTTCAAATCCAGGTCTTACAGTTCCACGTTTTGTTTGTCCTGATTGTCCTCTACCAGCTTGTTTTCCTTTACCAGCTGCATGTCCACGACCTTTACGGTGTTTTTCTTTTCTTGAACCTTCAGTGTATTGTAATGTATGTAATTTATATGACATTTTTCCTCCTGGACTATTTATTGCTTAACAAATCTTCTACTTTAATATCTCTTAATTCAGCAATTTTTTCTACTGTTCTAAGATTTTGTAAAGCAATGATTGTTGCTCTAACGATATTAGCTTTTGTTCTTGAACCATAAGTTTTAGTATAAATGTTTGAATATCCTGCTAATTCTACAACTGCACGAACTGTACCAGATGCTATAATTCCTTTTCCTTTTGGAGCTGGTTTTAATAGTACTTTAGATGCTAAGAATTTTTGTTTAATTTCATGTGGTACTGTTGCAGCTTCTTCTACCACTGGAACAGTTATTAAATTGTTTTGTGCATCTTTAACTGCTTTTTTAATAGCATCTTGCACTTCATTAGCTTTTCCGTGACCAAAACCAACTTTTCCTTTTTTATTACCAACCACTACATATGCTGAGAAAGAAAATCTTCTTCCTCCTTTAACAACAGTAGTTACCCTTGCAACATCAATTACTTTTTCTTCGAATTCATTTTGGAAAGGTTGTTTGTTAAATTCTTTTTTTGGTCTTGAGAATTTACGATTATTATTAGATGTTTTTGAATCTTTGTCTTTAGAATGGAAGTGTTTTTTTGGTTCTCTTGAAGATTCTATTTTTTTAGTTGGAGTTGCTTTTTTAACAACTTCTTTTTTAATTTCTTTATTTTCCATTATTAAAATTTAACTCCTTCATTTCTAACTGCTTCTGCAAATGCTTTTACTCTTCCATGATAAATATAACCTGAACGATCAAATACAATTGATTCAATTTTTAATTCTTTAATTTTTTGTCCCATTAATTTTCCAAGTATTTCAGCTACTTTAATATTTCCGCTATATTCTTTATGTTTTAAAGTTGAAACAGATGCTATTGTTACTCCTTTAGTATCATCTATTAATTGTGCATAAAAGTTTGTTAGTGATTTGAAAACTGATAAACGTGGTTTGGTTGCTGTACCTAAAACTAATTTAGATTTAATTCTATGATGTTTTTTAATTCTAGCTTTATTTCTTGATAATTGAGCCATTGATAATACCTCGCTTCTATTCTAAAATTATTTAGAAGCTTTTTTCCCTTCTTTACGTCTAATGTTTTCATTTTTATACATAATACCTTTTCCTGAATAAGGATTAGGTTTTCTAACACTTCTAATAACAGCAGCTAATTGTCCAACTTGTTGTTTATCAATACCAGAAACAATTATGGAAACTGGTTTTGGAACTTCTACTTTTAAAGTATTTGGAACATCTATTAATACAGGGTGTGAATATCCTGCTAAAATTTCAATTTGGTTACCTTTTAATGTAGCTTTGTAACCAACACCCTTAATTTCTATTTCTTTTGAAAAACCAGAGGTTACACCTTTAATCATTCCTGCAAGTAAGGAATTAGTTGTACCGTGTAATTGCTTTGTATGTTTTTCTTCGTTTAATCTTTCTGTTGTAACTTGATTATTTTCTACTTTAATTTTGATTAAATTAGAAAATTCTCTTTTTAATTGTCCTAATTTACCTTTAACAGTAACTAAATTATTATTAACTAATACTTCTGTTCCTTCTGGAACTAATAAAACTCTTTTTCCTACTCTAGACATAAATTATCAAATGAAGGCGATAATTTCACCACCAACATTTTCCTTTCTAGCTTCTTTATCAGTTAATAAACCTTTAGATGTAGAAACAATAACTGTTCCATATCCTGAAAGTACTTTTGGTAAATCATTAACAGAAGAATAAACTTTTAATCCTGGTTTTGAAACTCTTTTAATTCCGGTAATAGCACTTGTTGTACCTTTATATTTTAATTCTACAACAAGTTTTTTTTCTACACCTTCTCCTTGAGTTTCAAAATTTTGAATATAACCTTCTTTTTTGAAGATTTCTAAAATTTTGTGTTTTTTATTAGAATGTGGGATTTCAACAAATTTGTGTTTTCTCATAAATGCATTTTTGATTCTTACAATCATATCTGCAATTGGATCTGTAATTATAGCCATAATTATCAACTCGCTTTCTTAATACCAGGAATTTTTCCTTCATGTGCTAATTTTCTAAAACAAATACGACAGATTTTAAATTTTCTTAAAACAGCATGTGGACGACCACATAATTCACATCTTGTATATTCTCTAACTTTGAATTTTTTATGTTTTTTAGCTTTTGCTTTTAATGATGTTTTTGCCATTTTACTCCTATTTTTCTGCCTTACCAAAAGGCATTCCTAATTGTTCTAATAAAAATTTTGCTTCTTTATCTGTATTTGCTGTTGTAACAATAATTACATCCAATCCCTTAATTTTTCTAATTTTATCGAAACTAATTTCTGGAAAAATAATTTCTTCTTTAATTCCTAATGAATAATTTCCTCTTCCATCAAAAGCTTTAGGATTTACACCTCTAAAGTCTCTAATTCTTGGAATTGCTACATTAATTAATTTATCTAAGAATTCTCACATTCTTTCTCTTCTTAATGTAACTTTTGCTCCCATTGGCATTCCTTCACGTAATTTTCATGAAGCTAATGATTTTTTAGCAACTGTTTGATAAGGTTTTTGCCCTGAAATTAATGCCATTTCATTCATAACTTCTTCTATAGCTTTAGAATTAGTTACTTCTTTTCCAGCTGTCATATTTAAAACAATTTTTTCAATTTTAGGTAATTGCATTACAGATGTATAAGCAAATTTTTCTTGTAAATTCTTTTTAACTTGTTTTTCGTATTTTTCTTTTAATGTCATCTTTATAAAATTACCTTTCTAACTAAATTGTTTTCCCTGTTTTTTTAACAAAACGCACTTTTTTATTATTTACCATTTTGTAACCTATTTTTGAATATTGAGCTGGTTTATCTTTAGTAGCTTTTTTAACTAATAAAGATACTTTTGAAACGTGTAATGGGAATTCAACAACCTCAATTGAACCTTCACTTCTTGATTGTGATGGTTTGTGGTGTTTAGTTTTTTTATTAATATCTTTAATTTTAACTTCTTGTGTTTTTGGATAAACTTCTAAAACTTGACCAATTTTTCCTTTATGTGATCCTGAAATAACTATTACTTCATCATTTTTTCTAATTTTCATATCAATAATTATTCCTTTCTATAAAACCTCTGGTGCAAGTGAAACAATTTTGGAATATCCTTTGTCTCTTATTTCTCTAGCTATTGGACCAAAAACACGTGTTCCTCTTGGAGAACCATCTTCTTTAATAATAACAACTGCATTGTCATCAAATTTTATATGTGAACCATTTTTTCTTTTGATTCCATAAGTTGAACGAACAATAACTGCTTTCACAACTTGTCCTTCTTTTACAATTCCGTTTGGAAGAGCTTTTTTAACTGAACAAACTATCACATCACCAATATTTGAAGTTTTTTTAACTGAACCACCTAAGTTTCTAATTAAACCCACTTCTTTTGCACCTGAGTTATCTGCAACAACTAATCTTGAGAGTTCTTGAACCATTATTTAGCTCCTTCTTTTGCTTTTTCACGAATTTCAACTAATCTAAATGTTTTAGTTTTTGAAAAAGGTCTTGTTTCACTGATTTTAACAATATCTCCTAAAGAAGCTTCTTCTTTTTCATCGTGAGTTGCAAATTTCTTAGTAACTTTAAATCTTTTTCCATATAAAGGGTGTTTAACATAAGAATCTACTGCAACAATAATTGTTTTTTGATTCTTATCAGAAACAACAGTACCAATTAATGTTTTCTTTGTATTTTTTCTTTCCATTATTTTCCACCTTTATCATTGTTTTCTTTTTGTTGTATAGCTGTTAAAACTCTGGCAATATTTTTTCTAATTTCTTTGATTTGATGAGTTTTATCTAAACGTGATGTAGCATTTTTAAATCTTAAAGAAAATAACTCAGCTTTGTGTTCAGCTACTAATTGTTTTAGTTCTGAAAGAGATTTGTTTTTTAATTCTTTAAATTCCATTATTCATCCCCTTCTTCATTTGCTTTAACTATTTTTCATTTTACTGGTAATTTATGTCCACCAAGTCTTAAAGCATCTCTAGCTATTTCTTCTTTTACTCCTGAAACTTCAAACATCATTGTATTAACTTTTACAACTGCTACTCACTTTTCAGGAGAACCTTTACCAGATCCCATACGTACTCCGATAGGTTTAGAAGTTAATGATAAGTGAGGGAAAATTCTAATATGAACATCTCCTTCACGACCCATTCTTCTTGTGATAGCAATCCTTGCAGATTCAATTTGTCTAGCTGTTACTCAAGCAGAAGTTGTTGCTTGTAAACCAAACTCTCCAAATGAAACTTTATTTCCTTTATGTGCTTCTCTTTTATCGTGTGAAATTCTAAAATTTCTTCTATATTTGGTTCTTTTTGGTTGTAACATTATTTATCACCCTCTTTAACCTCTCCTAAAGAAATTCATACTTTCACTCCTAAAGCACCATAAGTTGTATGAGCTGTTGCTTGAGCATAATCAACATTTTGTCTTAAAGTGTGTAATTTCATTTCTCCTTCAGAATATCCTTCTGCACGAGCCATTTCCACACCGTTTAATCTACCAGAAACTTGAGTTTTAATTCCTTTAGCTCCTGCTTTTAAAGCAACTTTAATTCCAAATTTTTGAGCTACTCTAAATGATCCTCTGTTTTCTAATTTAATAGCTATTTGTTCAGCTACTAATCTTGCGTTTAATTCCGGTTTTTGAATTTCAACAACATCAATTGATAAATTTAATTTTTTATTTTTAACAAATTTTTGAATATCTGTTGTCATTTTTTTAACATTTTCTCCACCTTGACCTAATACTACACCAGGTTTAGCTGTATGAATTGTTAAAGTAACTTTATTGTTTTGATCTCTTCTAATTTCAACTTGTCCTATTTGATAATCTCTAACAAATTTTTCAACATATTCTCTAATTTTTACATCTTCTAATAAGTAAGTAGCAAAATTAGCTTTATCAGCAAATCAATTTACATTATGTTTTTTAGTAATACCGTATCTAAAACCATTTGGATTAACTTTTTGTCCCATAAAATTTTCCTACTTTCTTTCCTCTACTGTTATTGATAAATGTGATGTTCTTTTTAAAATTGAATATGCTGTTCCTTTAGATCTTGGTTGAAATCTTTTGTATGTAGGTCCTTCATTAACTTGAACTGAACTTACAAATAAATTATCACCATCCATACCAAAGTTATTAATTGCATTAGCAATTGCTGAATTTAATAATTTAATAAATAATTTTGATGCTTTTTTATTTGTGTTATGTAGGATTGATAGTGCTTCTGTTGTATTTTTATAACGGAATAAATCTGCTACTAAACGAGCTTTTTGAGCAGATACTCTTTGCATTTTAACACTTGCTATTGCTTTTTGCATTATTTTTTCTTCCCTTTATCAGCACCATGACCTGTATAGGTTCTTGTTGGAGAAAATTCTCCTAATTTATGTCCTACCATATCATCTGTTACAAAAACATCATTAAATATTTTTCCATTATGAACTTGGAATGTTAGTCCTACAAATTGAGGAAAGATTGTTGATCTTCTAGATCATGTTTTAATTGGTTTTTTATTTTTTTGTTCATTCATTAATTCAACTTTTTTTAATAAAGATGTATCAGCGAATGGACCTTTTTTAAGTGATCTAGCCATTATTTACTTTCCTTTCTTCTTCTTATAATTAATTTTGTTGAAGATTTCTTATTATTTCTTGTTTTAACACCAAGAGCTTTTTTACCTCATGGAGTTAATGGAGATTTTCTACCAATAGGTTGTTTCCCTTCTCCCCCTCCATGTGGGTGATCAATTGGGTTCATTACAGATCCACGAACAGTAGGTCTAATACCTAAATGTCTATTTCTTCCTGCTTTACCAATGTTAACTAATGAATGTTCTTCATTACCTACAACTCCAATGGTTGCTCTACATTTTGCTAAAATTCTTCTATATTCACCTGATTTTAGTCTTAAAACTACGTATTTTCCATCTTCATCTTTTCCTTGGATTTGTGCAGAAGACCCAGCTGAACGAGCGATAATTCCTCCACCTCCAGGTTGCATTTCGATGTTATGAACAACTGTACCTTCAGGAATATTTGATAAAGGTAATGAGTTACCTACTAAAATATCAACTTGTTCACCTGAAATAACTTTTTGTCCAACCTTAATATCTTTAGGTGATAAAATATAACGTTTTTCACCATCTGCATAAACAACTAAAGAAATATTAGCTGATCTATTTGGATCGTATTCAATAGATTTAATTGTTCCAAAAATATTATCTTTATTTCTTTTGAAATCAATAATACGATATTTTCTTTTATTTCTTCCACCTTTGTGACGTGTAGTTATTTTTCCTTGATTGTTTCTACCTGATTTTTTAGGTAATGTAACTAATAAGCTTTTTTCAGGTTCGTGTCCTGATAAATTTTGCTTGTAATCAAGGGTAGACATACCACGACGACCATTTGAAGTTGGTTTATAATGTTTAATCGCCATTTTCTCTCCTTATTTTATTAATAACTTTAAAATATTGTTTTTCTTTAAAGTTCTATGAATTATTTTTTTTCTTTATTTTTTTTAGCTGCTATTTTTTCTGCAACTTTTTTATCAACTTCTGATGCTGATTTAGAAACTTTTGTTTCTTTTTTAGTTTCTTCCACTACATTTGTTTGTTCTTCTGGTGCTGGTGATTCTAAATCTTCATTTAGAACAGCAATTGTGTGTCCTTCAACTAAAGTAACAATAGCTTTTTTGAAAGAATTTGTAAATCCTTGATATCTACCTAATTTTGCAGGTTTTTTTGGAACATTAAAAATATTTACTTTTTCTACTTTAACATTAAAAATATATTCAACTGCTTTTTTAACTTCACTTCTGTTAGTTCTTCTATCAACAGCAAAAACATATGTTCCTGAACTCATTTGTAAATAACTTTTTTCAGTTAAAATTGGGTATTTGATTATTTCATTAATATTCATTATTTAACCAACCCTTCTAAATATTTAATATCATCTTGGCTTAAAATCAAGATATCTGCTTTTACTAAGTCTTCTATTAATAATGAAGTAACTTTTGTCACTTTTACATTTTGAAGATTTCTTGCAGAAATATAAACTTTTTCATCATTTGAAACTACTAAAATATTTCTTAATTTTTCTACTTGTAAATCTTTTAGTTTAGAAACAATTTCTTTTGTTGAATATTTTTCAACTTTTATTTCCTCTACTATAACTTGTTTGTTTTTAGCTAATTGTGATAAAGAACTTAATAAAGCTAATTGTCTAACTTTTTTATTAACTTTTAAATTATAATTTCTTTCCACTGTAGGTCCAAAAGCTCTTCCACCACCTACTCAAATTGGTGATCTCATAGAACCAGCTCTTGCTCTACCTGTACCTTTTTGTCTTCAAGGTTTTTTACCAGTACCACTTACTTCAGCTCTATTTTTTACTTTATGTGTTCCTTGTCTTCTTGAAGCTCTTTCAGCAATAATTGAATCAAATACAGCTTGTTGATTAAATGTTTCAATTCCAAAAACTTCTTTTGGTAATTTAACTTCTTTTCTTACTAATGGAGTATCAACTTTTTTTGATGTTTTAACTTCTACTTTTTTAGTTGTTTTAGAAACAGGTTTTTTTGTCGATGTTTCTGTTTTAGAAGTTGTTGATGTTTTTTTAACAACCTTTTCCATTATTTATCTCCTTCTGCTTTATCTTCAGCTGCTTTTAATAATTCTTTCATTTCTTTTACTGACATTTCCATATGTAGTTCTACATTATATTTTTTAGCTAATTCAAATAAATGATTTTTTTCTAAAGCCTCTTTTAGGTTAACTAATTGCACAGGTGTTTTAGAAGGTAATTGTTTAACAGCTTCTTTTAGAATAACAAATGATTTTTTAGGTCCAGGAACTGAACCTTTAACTATAATTAAATTATTTTCTAAATCAATGCTTAAGATTTCAAGATTTTGAACTGTTCTTTTTACATTTCCTAATTGTCCAGGCATTGTCATACCTTTAACAACTTTGTTTCCTGAAATATCTCCTAAAGATCCTGTTTGTCTTAATGGTTGTGATCCACCACCACCACCGTGTGATTTAGGTCCGATTGCTTGGTTATGTCTTTTAATTGTTCCAGCAAATCCTTTTCCTTTTGATGTTCCTGTAACATCGATTAATTCACCTACTGAAAAAATAGATAAATCAACTGATTGTCCAAGTTCAAATCCAACCATTTCTCTAATTTCTTTTACGAAGCGCTTAGGTGCTGTGTTAGATTTTTTAAAATGACCTTGTTCTGATTTGTTTTGTCTAGAAACTTTCTTGTCTTCTAAACCTAATTGTAATGCATTGTAGCCATCTTTTTCTTTTGAAAAAACTTGTGTTACAACATTTGGTTTAACTTCAATAACTGTTACTGGTAATAAAATACCTGAATCAGCATATAGTTGAGTCATTCCAACTTTTTTTCCTAAGATTCCTTTCATCTTGGATCCTCCTTATTTTATTTATTTAGTATCTATAAGTATTTGAGCACCTACTGGTAATTCAACTCTCTTAATTTTGTCTAATACTTCTTTTGAAAATTTGTTTAAAACAATTAATCTTTGATGTGTTCTACTTTCAAATTGTTCACGTGATGTTTTATTAACATGAACTGAACGTAAAATAGTAAATACTTCTCTTTTTGTAGGTAATGGTACTGGACCACTAAAATCTACTTTTAATTCTTTTAATAAATTTACTAACTTAAGTGATGCATTATCAACTATTTTATGATCAAATGCTTTTAATTTAATTTTTAACTTATTTTCCATTAAAATTGTTGTCCTTTCTGTTCTTTTTTTGATGAACTAGACTCCACATAAAAACCGTTACTCTGCTAACAACTAATTTCGGAGTATCGCAACCTTATGTTTCAACGTCTAAATTTACTTTTAAATTATACTACATTTTTTAAAAAAAGTGAATTAAAAAATAATAAAAAAACTCCTCTAAGGAGCAAATAGTTCTTTCAAAACTGAATAGCAAATTACTTCTCAAATTAAATTAAATACCTAAAATTTTTAGCTATTAAATCAATCAATTTATTAGTATTGGTTAGCTCAATGTATTACTACACTTACACACCCAACCTATCAACCTCATCGTCTATAAGGAATTTCAAGGGAACATTAATCTCTGA
>NZ_JBTGVC010000001.1:0-98327 GCF_054343375.1 Mycoplasma sp. Z386 | reverse complement strand
AGAAGAATATCTTTTAAAAAGAATGAAACCTAAAGAAAGATATTACATACCAGGATTAAAAAGTACATTAATTTCTCGTGGACAACCTTTTAGAGAAGAATTATTCGAATTTAATGATCCTAAAATTTTCCAATTAAACTATAGATTAATTCTAGGAAAATTAATTCTGCCTGTAGCAGAAAGAAGATTTTACGTAGAAAATAACAAATCGATTGAAATAAAATCTAACTATTACAATTTGTGAACAATAGACTTAAATAATCAAGAGTTATTCTTTGATTCTCAAGAAGGAATGATGTCATATCTAAAAGATTACATAAAATATAGAACTAAAAAAATAGAAGGAACAAAATAATGAAAAAGAAAATATTATTAACCAGTGCAACAGTTTTGACCCTTGCTTCTGTAAATTTGGTAGCAAGTTGTAATGAAGAGAAAACTAAAGAACCAGATATTCCAAAAACACCTGAAGAGCAAAAATATGAAGAACTTTTTAACAAATATAAAGAAAAATACGTAGGAACTGATAATTATGTGTTTGATGATTTTGAGGAATTTGATTTTAATAATCATGAACACTATGAAATTGTAAATATGAAAAAATTAATTGAAATAGATGAGTATTTTCAAGATACTTACCTTTCTGAAGAAAATAAAAATATCAACAATAACAATAATAATATTTTTTGATATTTTAAGAAAGAAGAATTTCAGAAACTTTACGATTGAATAAAAGATTACAATTTTAAATTTAAAGTATACAAGGATGTAATTGATAAATTTGCTCCAAATAAAAAAATTAAACAAAATAATAATAAAGAAGATATATATTTAGTAAAAGAAAGTAATTTTGATTTCACTTTTTCTAAAAAACAAGATGATTATTTAATTGTAGTTGCAATGTATCCATTCATTATGGAAAAACTTTTATTAATACCAAATGTCAAGATAAAGGGTTATTTTTATTTTAATTCAAATTTAATATTTCAAGAAGAAATGAAAAATAATTACTTTTCTGAATTGTCTATATTTTCTAATATAAATTTTCCAAATTTAATTAATTCAAAATACAAATTATTTTCAACTCAAAAACCTAAATTAAACAAATTTTCAGAAGATATATCTAAAGAAGATATGGTTAAATTCAATACAAGTAATCCTAAAATAAATTTCTCTTCTATTTTAGATATTAGTAATACATCAGAAAGTTATTTTAATGATTGATATAATATTGAAAATGATTGAAACGCAAGGGAAAATGCTCAAATAATTGCAAATCAAGATTCAGAAAATTTTTATGATTATGATTTAACTTTTTCTAGAGAAAGATTGGAAAAAGAATATGATAGTGAAATAAAAGATTATAGAAAACACATAGAAAAAGATTCTATTCATTTTATATTGTCAAGACCTTTAAGAATTATATCAACTGAAGGGGAAAACGAAAAAAGAAGACGTTAATTCTTTTTTTGAAAAAACAAAGAATTTTTATTCTTAGAAAATACCAAAATAGGAATTTTAAAAAACTTTATTTCTGTAGATGATGCAGAGAAAAAATCTATAATTACAATTCAAGATATACAAATATTACAGAATTAGCAAACCAAACTGAAGAATCTAATTTAGAAGAATATCTTTTAAAAAGAATGAAACCTAAAGAAAGATATTACATACCAGGACTAAAAAGTACCCTTATCTCTCGTGGACAACCTTTTAGAGAAGAATTATTTGAATTTAATGATCCTAAAATTTTCCAATTAAATTATAGATTAATTCTCGGTAAATTAATTCTGCCTGTTGCAGAAAGAAGATTTTATGTAGAAACTAACAAATCTATCGAAATAAAATCTAATTACTACAACTTGTGAACAATAGATTTAAATAATCAAGAACTTTTCTTCGATTCACAAGAAGGGATGATGTCATATTTAAAAGATTACATAAAATATAGAGCTAAAAAAATAGAAGGAACAAAATAATGAAAAAGAAAATATTATTAAATAGTGCAGCAACCTTAACTTTTGCTTCTGTAAATTTGGTAGCAAGTTGTAATTATGAAGAAAAGTCTAAAGAACCGGATTTTCCAAAAACACCTGAAGAACAAAAATATGATGAACTTTTTAACAAATATAAAGAAAAATACGTAGGAACTGACAATTATGTGTTTGATGACTTTGAAGAATTTGATTTTAATAACAGAGATTATTACGAAATAATAAATGTTAATAAATTAATAGAATTAAGACCTACTTATGAAAGCATAAAATTAGAAAATTTTAATAATGAAAACATTTTTATATATTTTAAGCAAGAAAAAACGGAAATTTTCTTTAAGTGATTATTAGACTTTCAATTTAAATTCAAGGTTTATAAAGATGTTATTGATAAATTAGCTCCAAATAAAAAAATAAAATACAAAAACGGAAATGAAATTTATTTAGTAAAAGAGAGTAATTATAAATTTAAATTTAATTTTTCTCAAAGTGATAAAGATTATAATGAAATTTTTTCCATTAATACAACAATAATGGAATACTTATTATCAATTCCAAATTTACATTTAGAAGGACGCTTTGCTTTTAATAAAGCTTTATATTTACCTGAAGATTATAATAATAACTATTTTTCTAAAATAAATTTATTGTCTAATTTTGGTATTTTTCAGTATAAAGCAAATGAAAATTATAAATGATTTTCTACTCCAAAACCTAAAATAGAAAAAATATTTCCAGGTATTTTGCAAAAAGAAATTGATAAGTTTCACTCATCTTCGCCTATAATAAATGTATTTACAACAGAAAATTTAGGTTTCACATCTCGAAATTATTTAAACGACTGATATAACATTGAAAATGATTTAAGTGCAAGGGAAAATGCTCAAATAATTGCAAATCAAGACTCAGAAAACTTCTATGATTATGATTTAACTTTTTCTAGAGAAAGAAAAGTACAAGATTATGATGTAAAAGCAGATGAAAAAAAAGAATATATTAAAAAAGATTCTATTCATTTTATACTTTCTAGACCACTTAAAATCATATCTACTGAAGGGAAAAACGAAAAAAGAAGAAATTAATAATTTGCATAATTTATTTATAAAAAAATATTATTGGTTTATAATTATATTAATAGTAATAAAAAAATGGTTGCTGTTAGCAACCTTTTCATATATTTTTAAGGAGAAAAATGGATATTTTAGAAAAATTAAAAGAGAATTTTAGTTCAATTTTAGAAGCTTATTTTGAAAAAGAAGGAAGTCTTAATTTTTTAAGAATAAAAACAAATTTTACTGATTTGAATGATATTGAAAAAATTTCAAGAAAAATATCTGACTTTTTAGATAAAGAAGATTCTATAAAAGAAGAATATTATTTAGATGTATTTTCTAAAGGGTCTGATATTGATATAAATATAGAAAATATAGAAGAATTTATCAACAAAAAAATTCAAATTTGATTTAATGAAAAAGATTTTATTATAGGAAAATTAATCCAAAACAATGAAAATACTTTATTACTAGAAATTAATTTAAAAGGCAGAATGAAAAAAGAAGAAATAAACAAAGAAAAAATAGAAAAAATTAATTTATATATAAATATTTAGGAGAAAAATGGCAAGAAAATCTGTAAATTCTAAAAATATTTCAAAGAACAAAATATTTTTTAATCAATTAAAAGAAATTTCAGAATTTAGAAAAATAGATATACAAACAATTATGAAAATTCTTGAAGATTCTTTTATAAAAACAATTACTAAAAACTTAGATCCTGACGCTGAAATAGAACTAATTGTTGATTATGAAAATGAAAATATTAGATTAGTAAACAAAACAGCTTTAGTAGTTTCTGACGAAACTTATAATGAAGATATTGCAGCAGATGAAGGTTTAAAAACTTGTGAAATTTCCATTTCACAAGCAAAACAATTATTTGCACACAAAGTTCAAGAAGATGAAAAAGTTTCTATTGATATTGATTTTGAAACTTTGCCAAAAAATATATTTTCACCAGTTCAGCAACAATTTAAACAAAAAATTGCCGAACTTGTAAGAGAAGCTGTTTATCAAAAATATTCAACTTTAAAAGGAAAAGTAGTAAAAGCAAAATTAATTTCTAAATTAAGAGCAGGATACTTATATGAAATTGAAGACGATCAAGTTCATGCATTTATGCCTAAACACTTAGCTACAAATTCTAAAAAGAAGAATGAGCTTGGTTTAAGCGAAGATGTTTATATTGAAGATGTGCTTGAAGAAGTAAAAGATACACAAATAATTATTTCTAACTCATCAAATAACATCTTAAAAGACTTAATTGAAAAAGAAATTCCTGAAATTGCAGCAGGAGAAATAGAAATCTTTAGAATCGCAAGACACGCAGGTGAAAGATCAAAAGTTGCTATTAAATCTACATCTGGAACAGTGATTAATAATGTTGGAGCATTAGTTGGAAAATCCGGAAGCAGAATTGAATTAATAGTAAATGAACTCGGAGAAGAAAAAGTGGATATTATTGAATATTCAGAAGATTTAAACCAATTTATAGTAAATGCTTTAGCACCAACAAGAATAGTTTCTGTTTTACCATTTAAATCTAAAAAACTTAATAAAATTGTTGTTGTTGTTCCTGATTCACAACATTCGCTTGCTATTGGTAAAAAAGGAATTAATGTTACTTTAGCTTCTGAATTAACAAGATCAAGAATTGATATTTATTCTTATTCAAAAGCTTTAAATGATGGTTTTAAATTAAACTGAAATGGAAATATTAGTTCTGAAAGTGAATTAGAAACAATCGAAAACGAATTTAAAAATAGAACTTCAGCAAATGCTAAAATCAAAAAAGCACCTTATACTACTAATAAAACAAGAAATAGTAAATCTAAAATTAATCCTAATTATTTACTTGATGAATTTGATAAAGATATTCAAAAATATAACGAAGATTTTGGTTTAAATATTTCTGAAGAAACAGCAAATAGCGAACAAAAAGTAGAAAAAAATGATTCAACTTCAAAATCATCAACTAAAGTTGAAAAAGATTCTGTAGTTAAAAATAATAGAAAAGCAAATGTAAATAAATTTGATGGTGATAGCATTTTTGACAATGCATTTTCTGATTTTCAAGATAATATTGATAACAACAAACCAAAAACAGAAGAACTTTATACAAAAGAAGATTTAAAACAAATTAGTGAAGAAATTAAGAATTACAAAATGGATAATGATTTAGCTGAATTTGCTGGTTTAAATGATTTTGATTTTGATATAAATGATGCTGATTGAGATGATGAAGAAAATGAATAATGACTATTCAAGAAAATGCATTTTTTCAAACAATATCATCCCTATAACAAAATTAATGCGTTTTACTAAAACAAAGGAAAATACAGTAATTATAGACAAAAATAAAAATCTACAAGGGCGTGGAGCTTATATAGAAAATGTCAAAGAGAGCATTTTAAAAGCTTTTGAGAAAAAACTTCTTAATAAGTCTTTTAAAATGAATATAACAAAAGAAAATTACGATCAATTAAGAAAGGAAATAGAACTAATTTATGGCAAAGAAACACATTAGAAAATCTAATACAGAAGAAATTAAATCCCAGTTAGTTAGTGTAAAAACTGAATTAAAAGATGGTATTTTTATTTTTACAGGAGCAATGACAATTGCAGAATTTACAAAAAAAATTAATAAACCTGCTAATGAAATCATTACAAACCTTTTTAAAAAAGGAAAAATGTATACTTTAAATCATACACTTTCTGAAGATGAAATAGCTGAATTGTGTATTGAATATGGTTTTGATTTTCAAAAAGAAGTAGAAATAAATGCTTCCAACTTTATGGATGAAGTTGAAATAAGTGATCATGAAAGTGAACTTGAAAATAGAGTACCTATTATTACAATTATGGGGCATGTTGATCATGGGAAAACAACATTATTAGATACTATAAGAAAAAGTAATGTAGCAAGTGGAGAAGCTGGGGGAATCACTCAACATACAGGAGCTTATCAAGTAGAATACCAAAACAAAAAAATAACCTTTTTAGATACTCCAGGTCATGAAGCATTTACTGAAATGCGAGCTAGAGGAGCAAAAATTACAGATATTGTTATTTTAGTAGTTGCTGCCGATGATGGGGTTATGCCTCAAACTGTTGAAGCAATTGATCATGCTAGAAATGCAAAAGTTCCTATAATTGTTTTTGTTAACAAAATTGACAAACCTTCAATTGATATTGAAAGGGTAAAATCTGAACTTTCAACACATAATATTCTTCCAGAAGATTGAGGTGGAGAAAATATATTTGTATATGGTTCAGGAAAAACAGGTCAAGGATTAAATGATTTATTTGAGGCTATTAATTTACAAGCAGAAGTTTTAAATTTAAAAGCAAATAGAAATAGATATCCTATTGGTACTGTAGTTGAATCAAAATTAGACAAAGGTAAAGGAGTTACTGCAACATTAATTGTTCAAAATGGTACCCTTTATCCAAGAGATTTTATTGTTGCAGGTTCTAAATACGGAAAAATTAGAACAATGCATGATGCACATGGACAAATTCTTGAAAAAGCAACTCCAGGTACTCCTGTAGTTGTTACTGGTTTAAATTATGTGCCTTTAGCAGGAGATAAATTCTTTGGTTTTCCAGAAGAAAAATTTGCTAAAAATTTAGCTGAAGAAAAAGCTTTTGTAGATAAACAAACACAACTAAAAGAAAGAAATTCCGTAATTTTTGAAGAAGGTAAAAAAGTTATTAATTTAATTATCAAAAGCGATGTGCACGGAACTTCAGAAGCTATAAAATCATCTTTAGAGAGATTAAAAAACGATGAAGCTTTTGTTAATGTAGTACATGCTTCTGTTGGAGATGTTACAAAAGCAGATATTTTACTTGCAGAAGCATCAAATGCAATTATTTATGTATTTAATACAAATGTCCCAAGCTCTATAAAACAGTTTGCAACTCAGCAAAAAATAGATATAAAAGAATATTCTGTAATTTATAAAATCACCGAAGAAGTAGAGACTTTATTAAAAGGTTATAAAGAACCAAAATATGAAGAAGTTAATATAGGTGAAGCATTAGTTCTTAAACTTTTTAGTTATTCAAAAGTTGGGATTATTGCTGGATGTACTATGATTAGTGGTAAATTTAAAAATAACTGTAAAGTTAAAGTTATTAGAAAAAATAAAGTTATTTATACAGGAAAATTGGACTCTTTAAGAAAAGGTCCAAATGATGCTAAAGAAGTAGCAATGGGTATGGAATTTGGTTGTCATATTTATAAATATAACGAAATTCAAGTTGATGATACTATTCAAGCATTTGAAGATGTTTTAATTGAAGAATAATATGAACTCAATTACATTAAGAAAAAAAGAATCCCACTATTTTTTACTAGTTTCTAAAATTATAAGTGAAGAAATAACAAATGCTAATATAATTGGAGCAACTGTAAATGATGTAAAACTTTCTAACGATGGTTCACATTTAAAAATTTATTTAAGTTTTATAAAATCACCTCAAAAAGGTTTAGAAGCAATAAATAATGCAAAAGGATTTATTAGAACTCAATTATCCAAAATAGTAAATTCTAGAACAGTGCCACAATTACATTTCTTTTTAGATGAAGTATTAGACAATGCACAAAGAATAGAAGAAATACTTGCTAAAATCAAAGAAAAAGATAACTCTAAGTAAGTTATCTTTTTTTATTTAGGATTATTAATATAAAGTCATAAATTGAAAAAACATTTGGTTAAGCTTTCTCAGTTTAATGTATTAAAAAACTGTTTATGCCTGTTTTATGGGGCAAAACGGTTTTTATTTATCTGATTTAATTACATTTTATTGTGTTTTGATTTTTATTAATTCTCATTTAATTATTTTTTATTTTTCAATAACCCTTTTTTGAACTTCCTATATATTCTATTTTATTTTCTTCTTTTAATTTAGCAATATCACGTTCAATTGTTGTTTTAGACACTCCTAATATATTTTTAAGATTACTTCTTGTTATATTATTATTTACTTTCATTAACTCTAAAATTTTCTCTATTCGTTTTTTAGTATTTTGTTTTAAATTTTGGGCTTCATTTTGGGCTTCATTTTGGGCTTCATTTTGGGCTTCATCTTCTATTTTATAATTTCTATTGAATAATGTAACAATCACGCCGTTATCAGAAATATAGTATTTAGGTTGTTTTTTAAAATCAGAATAATCTTCAAATATTCTTCTTACTCCTGTTGCATAGTTTTCTATCATATCAATTTTATCTAATGCATTTACAATGATTTTATTTCTTTTTGCAGCCATTCCCATTTTTATATTTTCAAGAGTTAAACCATCAGGTAAACTACCTGGTGAAAAAATTTGAACTCTATCTATATAAAATTCAATTTTTACATCACCGCTTAGTGTATAGTCTCTATGGCAATAAGAATTTACAATAGCTTCTCTCAATGCTCTCTTAGGAATGTCTAAATACTCTTCTCTATCTGGTTTACCTGAAATGGTAACTCTTTTTCTATTGGATAAACTAGAAAAATACAATATCTCATCTAGCTGTTTTAAAATTGACCCAGTAAATTCTTTTTTATCTAAAAATTCAATAACTCCCTTATCTTGAAACACTGCGAATTTACTTATTGTTGGATTTTGATCACTTAACAACAAAGCAGCATTATTATATTTATCATTTTTGCCTTTTAACGATAAAGCATATATATCAAATTTTATATTTTTTTCTTTAAATCTATTTTCAATATATGTAAAAGTCAAATCATTTCTATCAATACTATTTGATTCAAAATCATTTGATGGATGATTTCTAATCATTCTTTCAATTTCATTAAAACTTGCAACTCTTTTTGTACTACCAACTCGAATAAAAATCCCTTTAGAATTAAATCCTTCTCCTTCTTTATAAAAATAAGGTTTCTCCTTACCTTCAGTTATTTTAATTTTAAAAGGTATTTCATTAGGAAGAATATCAATTAAGTTTATAACATTTGGACTAAAAGCATTTGACACTCAATTAGATAGCAATTGTTCTCATTCTTGTTTTTTATTTTCTATCAATTCTTTATCAATACTACCATCATCTCTAACTCCTAGATGTATTTCTCCACCCTTGCTGTTTAAAAAAGAAACTATTTCTGCTTTTAGTTTATTTGCTTTATCTGGAATATCAATTTTATATTCAATTTTACTATTTTCCATATATCTCCCTATTTATGCGTTTGTTGTTTTCAAATATCATTCAATGAATTTATTATATCCAACACTTTATTTATTATATTTAAATTTTAATATTGTTTTAAAATTCAGAAATAGTTGATTTATTATACTTTTTCTTTTAATTAAATTATACATAACATAACTTATTTTAGTTTAAATCAATTGAAAATTTAATTAATTTTCTAAATCTATGTTTTTAAATTAATTTTTATTTATTTTTTTATATTAATTTATAAATAGGGACTTTAATAATACTTCAATATTTAAAATTTTAGGAAAAACGAGCTTATTTTCCTAATTTTTTTCTTTTTTATTTGTTTTTTATAAAAAAAAGAAACTTTTAGATGGAGGAAAAAAATGGAAATTTATAAAATAGGAAAAATAGTTTCAAAAAACAAAAATTACATTATATTAGAAAGTTCATCAACAGGACATCTTATATATGTTGTCAATAGCGATAAATTTGAAAAAGGAGAAAATAGAAAAGTTTATATTTACAATTGAGAAAATGATTATCAAAAAACAACATATGGATTTGAAAATTTTAGAGAAAGAATTTTATTTGAAGATTTATTAACAATATCAGGTGTTGGTCCTAAAACAGCATTATCCTTTATTTCTGAAGGATGAGAAAAAGGAATTAATTTAATTGCAGAAGGTGATTGAGAAAGACTTTCAAAATATACTTATATATCACAAAAAATAGCAAGACAAATTGTTTTTGATTTTCAAAATAAATATAGAAAAATATTAAGTAATTTAAAATCCAAAGAAGAAAAAGTAGATGAAAACAGCACAGAAAATGAATCTCATGAATTTGAAAATGAGTCTAATTCAAAACTTGATTTTAAGGTAATGAGTGAATTAGAAGATACACTTAAAGTCCTTGGTTTCCAAAAAAGACAAATTGATTATGCGATTTCATCTTTAGAACCAAGTGAAAATTTTGAATTCTTAGTTGAAGAAGCTATTAAATTAATTTCTAATGCAAGAGAATTTAGAAATTAGACCAAAAAATTTCGATGAATTTATTGGTCAAACAGAGCTAGTTAATACAATTAAAGTTTTAATAGGTTCATCAAAAAAGCGTAAAAAAACTCTTGATCATTTATTGTTTTTTGGACCACCAGGTCTTGGAAAAACAACTTTAGCAAAAATTATTTCAACGGAATTAGATGGTCAAATTAAGTTTATACAAGGTTCTTTAATAGAGAAAAAATCAGATATTCTTTCAATTTTTGGTTCTGTTAAAAAAGGGGATTTAATTTTTATTGATGAAATTCATTCTATGAATAAAAATATGGAAGAATTACTTTATACAGCAATGGAAGAATATGTAATTGATATTCAAATTGGAGTAGATGGAGAAAATAAAATAATGAGAATGAAATTACCTGAGTTTACTTTAATAGGTGCTACAACTAAATTTGAAAGATTAAGTCAACCATTAAAAGATCGTTTTGGTTTCATTGCAAAATTACAAAAATATTCTCCAGAAGAAATGAAAATCATTGCAAAAAATTCTTCATCAAAATTAAATATAGAAATTTCAGATAATGATATAAGATATATCACTAAATTTGCTAATAGTACACCAAGAATTTTAAACAATATTTTAAAAAGAATCAGAGATTTTTATATTTTTTCTCAAAAATCTAAAATTGATAAAAATTTAATTGATGAAACTCTTAAAAATATTGGAATTCATCATAATGGTTTAACTCATTTACATGTTGATTATTTAAAACTTTTAGGTAATATTTTCAAAAGAAAAAGTGTATCTTTGGATGTAATTTCAGGAATTTTAAAAGATAATAAAGATAACATATTGTTAAATATAGAACCCAATTTATTAGAATTAAATTTAATTGAAAAAACTAGTAGAGGGAGAAGAATTACGATTGAAGGAGAAGAATATTTAAAAAAATATAACTATATTAGTTAAAAATAACTAAAAATACCTTATAATATAAAATATTATTATGAAAAAGTTTTTTAGAAATATATTTAGTGCTAAAAATTGAAAAAGGTGATTTATTGCTTTTTTCACTTTTTCAACAGTCATAGTTTCAATTACATTAGGAAGCAAATATTATATTTCAAAAAATATTAATAAATCTATTGAATACGGTGGTGGTGCTGAAGTTCTTGTTCAAGTTACTTCAGAAGATAAAAATAAACCAATCGATAATGAAACAATAAAAAGGGCAGACCAAGCAATATTTAATCGTTTAACCGGTGGAGTCGGTTTAAATGGTACACAAGTTGCAATTGAGGGTGAAGGTAGAATAAGGATTTCTCGAAGTGGAATAACCACCAATGAAGAAATTGTTGATTTTACAAATGAAGTTATTGCAAAACAACAAATTATAATAACAGACATAAATAATAAACCTTTATTTTACAATGGAAAATTTACTACAGGACAAACCTTAGATTTTGAAAATGTAGATAAATGAAATGAAAGAGATTATGTTGCACCATTTAAATCAGGTGGAGCAAAAGAGCAAATTGACAGCAATAATAGAAATCAAGTATTAATTAATTTAGCCGATAAATCTGGTGAGTTAGAATGAACAAAAGCTACTGACTATATTTCTAAAAGACCGTCTGGCCAAAATTTAATTTTAGTTTGATTAAACTTAAAAGATTTAATCCATCTTGCTAATACTAACTTTAGAGATGAATGAGTTAATTCTGGATTTAATCCATATAAATTTGTTCATGTTAATGAAGAAACACAACCAAAAACCGTAACAAATCCTCAAACACATCAACCAACCGTATTTCAACCAATTTTAAAAGAAGCACAATTTGATGCTAAAAAATATTTAATTTCATCCGCTCAAGTTAATAGTGCTTTATCTGGTGAATCTTTTGTTATTCAAGGAAATTTCACATCAAGTGAAGCAAAACAGTTAGCTTTAAATATAAATTATGGAACCGATAATTATTCATTAAAACTTTTATCTTCATCATTTGTACCTAGAGATTTAGGAGAGAATGCATTTAATGGAGCTTTAATTGCAGGAATAATTTCAATTTCTATAATTGCTTTATTTATGATAGTTAATTATGGACTTCTTGGTTTCTTATCTACAATTTCTTTAAGTTTATATATATTTCTAACTTTATTATTATTCACAACAGTAAGAGGGGAATATTCACCTTCTACTATTGCTGCTTTAATAATAGGAATTGGTATGTCTGTCGATGCGAATATAATATCGTTTGAATCGATTAAAAAAGAAATTTATATGGGTTCTAGCAGCATTAAAGCAAATAGTAAAGCAAATAAATTTTCTTTTTCTACAATTCTGGATTCGAATATAACGACATTAATTGTTGCTGTAATTCTCTTCTTTTTTGGGACCAAAGATATTAAAGGTTTTGCAGTAACTTTACTATTTTCTGTGTTATTTACATTGTTAATTATGCTGTTCTTTACAAAATGAATTACAACAATGCTTGTAAAAACGGGTGTATTTGATAAAAATAAATTTTTATTAGGGGTTAGAAAAAAATACATTCCTTTATATGCAAGAGGTTATGTTGCAAAAATAGAAAGACCAGAATACCTAAATTATGTTAAATTTACTCACTACATTCCAGTTATTATTTTTATAGCTGCTTTTATTGTATTTACCACATTTGCAGTAATAAATAAGGATTTTATAAAAGGATTTAACCTTTCTTTAGAGTTTAGTGGTGGAACAAATATTTTAGTTGAAACTAAAGATAAAGATTTTGATTTTCTAACTTTAAATAAAGCAAATGAAATCAAAGACTTTCTTGAAAATAAAGGAATAATAAACGATAATCATCAAATTATTATTCAAAAAGTAGATCAACAAGCAGATATTTATAATGTTATAGTTAGAACTAATCAAAATATAACTAATATTCTTAATGAAATTAGTTCAGAATTAAATACTAAGTTTCAAAATATAAATATTATTACATATAGTATTTCTTCAGAAGAAGCAAGAAGTTTAGTAAATAATGCTATTATTTCTGTATTAGTTGCACTATTTGCTGTTATCTTCTATATAATTTTAAGATTAAGATGAACATTTGCAATAGCTGCAATTATTTCGCTAATTCATAATGTTATAATAGTTTTCTTAATCTTTATCATTTTCAGATTACAAATCTCACCAATTTTTATAGCCGCTATACTTTCAATAATTGGTTACTCTATTAACGATACTATAGTTGTTTTTGATAGAATTAAAGAAATCTTTAAAGAATTACCATATAAAGAAGTTAACGACTATAATAGATTAAGATTTATAGTTAATAAAACTATTAAAGAAACTATAAAACGTTCAATCTTTACTTCTTTAACAACAATTTTAACTGTATTAATTTTAATTATTTTTAAAGATTCAACTGATTTATACTTTAACATTGCATTGGTAACTGGTGTTGTGTTTGGAACATATTCATCATTATTTATCGCAAGTCATATTTGATTATTAGTTGAGACTTGAAGAAACAAAAGAAAAGCAAAAAGAATTGCAAATAAATACTGAAATACTCAAAAAATAAAAGAACAAACTTTTGTTGGTATTAATGATTTTGAAGCATAAAAAAGGAAAAAAAATGTATATAAAACCAAAAGGCACAAAAGATATATACGATAAAGAAGTGTTCTTGTTACAAAAAATACAAGAAACTTTTTTTAATATTATAAAAAATTGAAATTTTAAATATATAGAAACTCCAATTTTTGAATATTCAAATTTATTTATTAGAACATCTGGAGAAACATCGGATATAGTAAATAAAGAAATGTATTTATTTAAAGATAAATCCGATAGAGAGTTAGCTCTTAGACCGGAAGGAACCGCTTCAACAGTAAGGGCTATTTTGGAAAATAAGTTATATATAAATAATAATAAGTTTGCTTATTTTGGACCTATGTTTCGTTATGAACGCCCACAAAAAGGACGTTTTAGACAATTTTATCAAGCTGGAATTGAATATATTAGCCAAAGCAATTATCTATATGATTTTGAAATTATAAGTTTTGCTACAAGATTTTTAGAACTTTTAAAAATTAAAGAAGTAAAGTTAAAAATTAACTGTTTAGGTTCAAGAGAAGACAGGAAAAAATATTTAGTTGAATTAAAAAAATATTTGATTACTCATCAAGATGAATTAGAAAAAGAATCAATTATTAGATTAGAAAAAAATCCTTTAAGAATTTTAGATGATAAAATAGAACAGACTAAAACATTTATCAAACAAGCACCAAAAATTTTAGACTTTATTAATGAAAAATCAAAAAATGAATTTAATAAATTGCAGGAGTTGATGCAAAAACAAAATATTGATTTTGAAGTAGATGAATTTTTAGTTCGTGGACTTGATTATTATGATGATTTTGTTTTTGAGTTTGAGTCAAGTTCAAAAGCTCTTGGTTCTAAAAGTACATTAATTGGTGGTGGAAGATATAATAATCTTTTTTGAGAACTAAATGGTCCACAAATGTCTGCAATTGGACTTGGAATTGGAGTTGAAAGAATTATTGAAATTTTAGACTTTAATAATGATTTTAATTATAATTCTGGAATTGATATTTATGTAGCAAGTTTTAATGAAGATGAATTTAATATAAATAATAAACTAATTCTAGAATTAAGAAAACACAACTTTAAGGTAGAATCCAATAAAGAAATTCAAAAAATAGCTAAAATTTTTGCAAAAGCAGAAAACATTAAAGCAAAATATATTTTATTTAAAGAAAAGAATCAAAAAAATACAGAACTAACATTAAAAAACCTTAGTACAAATGAAAAAAAGATTTTGCAAATAGTTGATATAAAAGCTTTTATAAAGGAAATACACAATGAAATTAATTAATAATAACGAATTAAATATAAAAAATGTAGGACAAACAGTTACTTTATATGGTTGAGTTCATAACATAAGAAAATTTAAAAATTTCACTTTTATTGATTTAAGAGATCGTTGAGGAATTACACAAATTATCTTTAATAATGAAGAAAAAAACTTGTTTATTGCTAAAGAGTATGTAATCCAAGTTACAGGAAAAGTTTTTGAAAGAAAAGAATATAATGATAATTTAGCTACCGGACAAATTGAAGTTATTGCTGATGAATTAATTATTCTTTCTAAATCAAAAGAATTGCCTTTTGAAATTAATGATAAAATTAATGTATCTGAAGAACTAAGATTAAAATATAGATTTTTAGACTTAAGAAGAAATATTTTAAAAGACACCATTATTTTTAAAAATAAAGTTTTTAAATATTTAAGAGATTTCTTAGATGAAAATGATTTTATCGATATCGAAACCCCAATTTTATCTAAATCAACACCAGAAGGAGCAAGAGATTTTTTAGTACCAACAAGAACTAAAGGAAAATTCTTTGCTTTACCACAATCACCACAATTATTTAAACAAATTTTAATGGTTTCTGGATTTGAAAGATACTTCCAATTTGCAAAAGTTTTTAGAGATGAAGATTTAAGAAAAGATAGACAATTTGAATTCTTTCAACTTGATCTTGAAATGTCTTTTATAGATGAAAAAGATATTCAAAATCTTGTAGAAAAAATGATGAAATACCTGTTTTCAAAATTAAATATTCCTTTAGAAATTCCTTTCCAAAGAATTGATTATGATTATGCAATCGATAATTATGGTAGCGATAAACCTGATTTAAGATACCAAAATAAATTAATTAATGCAAACATTTTAAATAACGAAAATGAATTTTTATTTAGTAACTCTACAACAAAAACTCTTTTTTTAGAAAAAGAAACAATTTCAAAAAAAGATTTCAAACATTTAGATGAAATAGTTCGTAAAAATAAAGGAAATAGATTACTTTATTTAATTTTAGAAAAAGGTCAAATAACATCTACTTCTTTTAAAATTGCTGATTTTTCAAAAATAAACAATTTTATACAAGAGCAAAAATTTAGTGATGGAACATTATTTATAGTTAATGATGAATATGAAAAAGTTTGTCAATCACTTGGAGCTTTAAGAGTAGAATTAAATAATTTATTTAAACTTGCTGATGAAAGTCTTTATAAATTTGCTTGAATAGTAAATTGACCAATGTTTGAATACGATGAAGAAAACAAAAGATATGCAGCTGCTCACCATCCTTTTACAATGTTTCAAGAACAATCAATTGACACTTTCCAAAGTGATCTAAAATCAGCAAAAGCTAAAGCATATGATTTAGTCTTAAATGGTTTTGAAGTTGCAGGAGGTTCTATTAGAATTCACGATAGTGAAATTCAAAGAAAAATGTTTGAAACCATTTCAATGTCTAAGGAACAAGCAGAAAGTCAATTTGGATTCTTTTTAAATGCTTTAGAATACGGTGTTCCACCTCATGGAGGAATTGCTTTTGGTTTAGACAGACTAATTATGATTTTAACAAAATCAGAATCCATTAGAGACGTTATTCCTTTCCCTGTAAATTCAAAAGGTATAAACTTAATGATTGATTCACCTTCAGAAGTTACACAAGAACAACTAGATGAATACTTTTTAGAACCAAAGCAAAAATAACGAAAATAAAGAAAAATCACAAAAATTCATCTGTGATTTTATTTTTTAAACTCCTTCAGGGAATAAAGCAGTATGAGTAAATCCTTCATAATCTGCTTTCATTTTGGTAAGATTTTCTTTATAAGATTTTGTTTGTTTTGGATATTTTTGTTTATTTGATCCATCGATTAAATTATGAGCTGGTCCGTAGAAAGCATCGTCTGCATATTGCGTTAGAAAGACAACGCCACCTTTACCAGAAATATCTTTTCAATCTCCTTTATTGGCTGTTGTTGCAAAAATTCCTACTGCAATACCATATTCATTAAGAGCTAATGAGCCAGAAGAACCTCAAAAGAGACCGGAATTACTTATAAGACCTTGATAACCAATCCCTTTCATTGTTCTATTATTATCAAGTTCAGATTTAACATCTTGGCCATTAGTAAAGTTTGCTCTTTGTGCAAATGCTGCACTGTCTCTTTCTATATTTTTGGAGTAATTACGCATTCAAAATTGTTGATTGTCTGTTGATGGATAACCAGCAATGTATATTGATTTAAGATTTGCGTGAGAACGATTTTTAGAATTATATTGATTAATTTTAGCATCTTCTTTATTTAATCATTGACTTGCATAATCAATATCAAGATAAGGAATAGAATTATTTTCAACATTAGGTATATTATTTTTACCTTTTGATCTTGTGATACTATTTTTTAATGCAGCAATTGCATTATCTATTTTAGTTTTAAATTGAGTTAAATTAGCATCTGTTGCATTTTTTAAATTACTATAGTAAATTTTTAATGAAAAGACGGCAAAATCTTTTCCTACAACTAAATCTTTATTTTGGTCTTCTTCTTGTTTTTGAGCGCTTTCTACTAATTTTTTATTTATTTGATCATCAAAGAAATTTGTAGCAACAAATACGGTTCTTGGATTATCAAAAACATTTGAAGTTTTAATAAAACTATTTAATGTTGTGTCATTATATTTTGTAGTTTGTGCTGATGTTGCATTAGTATAATAGATTGCTTTATTACCTTGTCCAGGGTGTTCCAAATTATTTATTGAAGCATTATTTGCTATGTTTTTAGGAGCAAAACCGATGTTAAAACTTTCAATTGAATCTGTAGAATTTTTAGAGAAATAATCAGGAAAATCAGTTTTTCATTTTTGATCTAAAGCATTATATGCACGTTGATACACGTGAGCATTAGTAGCAAGGAAAAGAACTAATTCATCAGAATTTTCTTGATTATTTTTTCAAGCATAATCCAATAATCAAGCAGTACCATTTGGATTATTTGCTATTACACCAGATTGATTATCTTCAGGATCAACTCCGTTAGAATTAAAGGAAATTGCAAAACTTCTATCTAAAATTTCATTATAAGCTTCACTTTCAGAAATAATTAAATCAGAATCTTGTGGACCTAAATCATCCCTTTTTATTTGATCTTCTCTTTCTCGTTTTTCTCTAGCTTCTCTTAATTGTTTTTCAACATTGGAAGGATCAAAATAAGGTGGCATTCCGTTGTTTGGGTTTTCTTTTGGTGTTTCGGTTTCTGGGGGATTATCTTTAGGATTTGTAACTGGCTGTGTTGGTTTGGGTTCTTTTGAAGGAGGATTTTGAGGGTTTTCTGGTTTGTTTTCTTTACTTTTTTGTTTGTAAAAGAAACCAAAACCAAAGGATTCTTCTATATTTTTGATTTTAAAAGCTCAATACATTCTTGTTGGTTGGAGAGTTACAGAACTAACAGAAATATCACTAGAAAGTGTTAAATTTTGTTCTTGTAAAAATTCTTTTAATATTTCTAATTGTTTTGCATGAGAGATTTTATCAATCTTTTTTTCAAAAAATTTAGAAATATTTTTTTCTTCATCAGAGAATGTTTTCTTAGCATTCTTTAGAGTTTTATAGTCATTGGATTTTTCATATTGATGTTCATTGGTTGGTTTCACAGAAATTTCATTTTTAGTGTTTGAGCAAGAAAAAAGCATTAATGGAGTAAAAGAAGCAAGTGGAATAAATAACTTTTTAATAAATTTTTGTTTTTTCATTTTTGTAAAATATAAAAATAAAATCTAAAAAAATAGATTTTATTTAGTTAATTATTTATTTTGAATTGCTTTAATTCCAGGCAATTCTTTCCCTTCTAAGAACTCAATAGAAGCTCCACCACCTGTTGAAATATGACTAAATGCTTGTTCAAAACCAAGTTTTTCAACTGCCGCTACAGAGTCTCCCCCACCAATTACAGAATAAGCACCATTTAGTTTAGAAATTGCTTTTGCAACTTCTTCTGTTCCATATTTAAAGTTAGAAAATTCTGTTACTCCCATTGGTCCATTTCAAAGAACTGTTTTAGCACCTTCAAGTTCTTTTTTGAATAATTCTATTGAATATTTGTCAATATCTAGTCCCATTGTATTATCGAGAATTTGTAAAGGATTTGAGTCATTTAAAATTCTTTGTTGATCTTCAAAAGATTTACCCATAGCGTGATCAACTGGTAAAATAATTTTGTTTTTGTATTTATTTAAATAATCTTTTGCTAATTCAATCTTATCTTCTTCAACAAGAGAAGTTCCGATATTAAAACCTAAAGCTTTATTGAATGTATAAGCCATACCACCACCAATAATAACTTTATCAGCTTTTTCTAAAAGCGATGATACAACGCCAATTTTGTCTGAAATTTTAGCTCCTCCTATAATTGCAACAAAAGGTTTTTCTGGATTTGTAACAATTTTAGAAAGTGCTTTTACTTCTTTTTCTAATAAGTAACCCATTGCAGATTCTTTGATGTTAGAAGCAATACCCACGTTTGAAGCGTGTGATCTATGAGCAGTTCCAAAAGCATCATTAATAAATACATCACCTAAAGAAGCTCAGTATTTTCCTAATTCTGGATTATTTTTTGATTCAGCTTTATCATTTAAATCTTCAAATCTTGTATTTTCAAATAATAAAATTTGCCCATCTTTTAATTTTTTAATTGCATCTTCAAGTTTTTTTCCTTTAGTTTCGCTAATAAAAAGAACTTCTTGATTTAATTGTTTAGAAAGTTCAATAGCAACTGGTTGAAGAGATTTTTTTGCTTTATCTGCTTCTTCTTTAATTCTTCCAAGGTGAGAAAAGACAATTGCTTTTCCCCCTTCACTAATAACTTTTTTAATTGTTGGAAGAGAAGCTACAATTCTTTTTGTAGAAGTAATTTTACCATCTTTAATTGGAACGTTAAAATCTACTCTTATTAAAACTTTTTTACCTTTTAATTGTAGATCATCAATTGTTTTTTTAACTGTTGATTTCATTTATTCTCCTATTTTTTATTTTTATTAATAATATTATAAAACTTTTTTATTATTATAGTTATTTTTTATCTTTAATATTTAAATTATTTCACTGGTCAATGTTGTTTTCAATTTTGGCAAAAATAGTTTGTTTATGATCTATTTTGGAACTTAAATAAGTAAAAATTATGTCTGCAATGATAAAGGCAGAAATTTTTGAACCAATTGAACCAATTCTGTAATTTTGTTCAATACTATCTAAAAATATTACGTTTTGCACATTTTTAGTAACAGTTATTTTGCTATTTTTAGTTCATATGCTTGTAGCAATGGAAAATTTGTCTAAATACTCCTTTATTTGTTTAATTTCTAATGTTTTGCAACTTTTAGAAATTAAAGTAATATGCATATGGTCTTTTAATAAGTTACTAAAAGAAAAAAATTCATGGATATCATTGATAAAAATAGTATTAAAACCTATTTTTCTTAAATTGGTTGCAAGGTATTTTGCTACAAGAGCAGATTCTCCAACACCAAAGAAAATTGTCATTTTCCTGTATTTTAAAAGGGTATTAATATAATCTGTAATGTTTTTTTCTAGATTTAAATTAGTTAAAGTGCTTTCTAAAGAAAAAAGATAATGTGATTTTATATTATTCATTACTTGAGTTAAAGTTAAATTATTTTCATCTTTAATATCTATTTCTAAATCTTTTTTATATTGAATTCTTTGAGATACATAAATTTGTAAATCTTTAAAACTAGCAAACCCTATTTTTGTTGCAAAACGCGAAACAGTAGATTGAGAAATATCTAATTTTTTAGATAAATCTGTTGAATTTGTTTTAATAAAGTTAAAAGGTTCTTTCTCGATAAAATTTCAAATTTTTTTAAAAGAAGAAATAGAAAAGTTCTTTTTATCAATTTCTTCAATTAAATCCTTGTCAAAAATTAAAATGTTTTTATTCATATTGCTTTAATTATATTCATAACTTAAGAATTTGATTAAAAAATTCAAGTCTTTTTATAACTTGAACTTTTTAATTATTCTAAAGGAGCACCGATGTTTGCGGTTATTTGGTTATTTAAAAGTTCTGCTTCAACACCAATAATTACTTGGAATGAATTTTCAGAAATTTTAATTAATCCAAAAGTTCCAGCGCTTTTCATCAGTTTTTCATCGATTTTAGAACCATCTTTAACAATATATCTTAATCTTGTTGAACAGTTATTGTATTCTACAATATTTTCTCAACCACCAAATGCTTTTATGATGGTTACTGCTTTTTTAGATAAAGTACTTTTAGATTTAGAATCTGTTTGTTCTATTTTGCTTGATTTTTGGTTTTCTATTTCTTCATCAGCAATTTTTCCTGTACCTCTACCTGGGGTATTTAGATTTAATTTTTTAATTAATAGTGTTCCAACAAAGAAATATGTAGTTGCTGTTAAAGCACCGATAGGAATTATTCAACCTGGGTTTGCAAATACTTTATTTGCACCAGTAAATCCTGATTCTTTAATTATAGCAAGTGATTTGGGAATACTTAAAATATAATCCATCAATCCAGCTGAAAAACCAAATCCTAATTGAATTCCAAATGCACCTGTTATAAAGGCAAAAATACCAGTTAAAACAGCATGTACAACAAATAATAGTGGTGATGCATAAAGGAATGCAAATTCCAGTGGTTCTGTTATTCCTGAAAGGAAACTTACAAGTGCAGCAGAACCAAGAAGTGCTATAACTCTGATTTTTTGTTCTTTATTTTCTGCTGTATATACAAAAGCTCCAACTAATGCAGGTAATCCAAACATCATCATTGGGAAGAATCCTGATTGGAATAATCCACCTGGGTTGTTTTTAGCAACTCCTTGTAAGAAAATAAAGATATCTCCGTTTACAACTTCATCTGCTTTTCCACCTTCTTTAGCAAAACTTCCTAATTGGAATCAGAATAAATTATTTGGGATATGATGTAATCCAAAAGGGATTAATAGTCTATTTAAGAAACCATAAACCCCTTCAATAGAAGCTCTTGTGAATCTGACTGAAAGTGTATTTGCTTCTCCTGGACTTGTTGCATCAGAAAGCAATTTAGATAGTTTGAATATTACAAATGCTACTCAAGGGAAAATTAGTGAATAAACAACTGAGAAAATTACTGCAAAAACAACAGCTAATGAAGGTATTAGTCTTTTTCCTGAGAAAAATCCAAGCACTTTTGGTAATTCAACCATATTAGTTTTATTATAAATTCAAGCAACAAAAGAACCAACTATAATTCCACTTAAAACATTGTTTCCAAGAATTGCTTCGTATTTACCTCTAAATAACGCTTCAAATCCAAGCACTATAGTTTTTGAATCTTTTGCTCAAGATTCTCCTAAATTAATTTGAGAATATAAAGCTGTAGTTAAAATAGGAACGAGTTTTGCAACTATAAACATTGCAACAGCTCCTGAAAAAGCAGCTTCTCCCCTTCTTGATTTAGTAAATCCAAATGCTAAACCAATAGCAAATAGCAAGTAAAGATTTGAAAAAACAAGATCTCCAGACTGAGTTACAATATTTTGAATAAGTTTAGAAAATGTAGTATCTTGCGGAACATCAGCTCCGATTCTTAATAAAATAGCAGCTATTGGTAAAATAGCTATAGGGAATAATAAAGCAGTACCAATTTTTCCAAGTCTTTCTAACATTTTTTTGAAAAAACCTGAACTTGCTTTTCCAGCATTCATTGTTTTTAAACTACTCATTTTTTTGTTTTACTCCTTTCACTTTTTTAATAAAGAATCCATGTATAATAACAGTTGAAAGAATTGATCCAAAGAAAACAATTACAAAAACCAAAACAAAAGAAGCAATTACATCTGCTCTAACTTTTAATGCTGCTGCTTGAAGTTCAGCATTGTTTAAATTTGGTTTTGTGTAAAGAGTTAGCAATAAAACAACAGTTATTAGTAAAATTGAAAACAAAATTCATAGTGAAATGTATATTCATTGAATTTTTTCAATCTTTTTAAAGTCAATTTTTTTGAAAAGTGACATTTACTTTTCCTCCTTAGTGTTAAATAAGTCTTTAACAATTAAATTATTATACATTTTGAACTTTAATGAAATAAAATAAATATTTTATGCATTTTTTTTGAAATTTAATGAATATTTATAAATTCTTATGCATAATTTATGCAACTTTTTTTTATTTTGTTGATAAATTGTAAAATAAAATAAGGTGAAATATGACAATAATAAAAAACTGTAAAATAATTAATCCAGAATATACTATTGACAATGCAAATATTTATTTAGAAAAAAATAAAATATTAAAAATAGAACCAATAGAAGGACAAGGAAGTAATTTAATAGTTCCTGGTTTTGTGGATTTACATATTCATGGAATAGCAAATTATGATGTTATGGATAATAAAGAATCTTTATATAAAGTTTCTAAAAAATTAGCTAAACTAGGAACAACTTCATTTATGCCTACTGCAATGTCTAAACAATGAACTAAAATTTTGGATTCCTTAAATTCAATGTCCCTAGTAGAAAAAACAGTTTCTAGAAATTTAGGAATTCATTTAGAAGGTCCTTTTATTAATTTTGATAAAAAAGGAGCTCATAGTGCTGAATTTTTAAAAAAAGCAACTAAATTTAAAATTCAAAAACTATTATTTGCTTCCAATAATAAATTGAAAAGAATTTCCTTTGATCCTACAATGGCAAATTTAGATATTTTAAAATTTATGAAAAAGAAAGAAATTTTTCCTTCTATAGGTCATTCATCTGCATCATTTACTTTAGCTTCTAAATATTTTGAAAATGGGTGTGATTCAGTTTGTCATTTGTGAAATGCAATGTCTGGAGTGGATTCAAGAAATCCCGGAATAGTGCAAGCAGCTTTATCAAATAAAAATGTTTATAGTGAAATGATTATTGATTTTATTCATATTAAAAAAGAAACTGTAAAATTCACAATTGATATAAAAGGAGTGGATAAAATTATTGCAATTTCTGATGCTATTAAACCTGCTTATTATAAAGATGGAGAGAGTGTTTCTGGTGATCTTGTTGTTTATAAAAAGGCAAAAGTTATCAAATTACTTGCAACAAATACAATAGCAGGTTCAGGAATAGTAATACATGATGCATTTAAAAATATTTTAAAATTAGGTTATTCTTTAAATGAAGCTGTAAAAATGACTTCATATAATGCTTTTAGATATCTTGGAATTCAAAATTTAGGTAAAATTGAAGAAAATTATTTAGCAGATTTTTTAATTTTAGATTCAAAAAATTATTCAATAAAAAAAGTTTATATAAATGGAGAAGTGGTGAAATAATGAAAATATTTATTAAAAATAATGAAGAAAAAGTAGCAGAATTTACTGCTAATTTAATAAAAGAACAAATTTTTAAAAAAGAGGATTTAAAAATTTGTTTTGCTACAGGAAATTCACCTATTTTAACATACAAAAATCTTATTAAAATGTATAAAAATAAAGAAATTTCCTTTGCAAAAGTCACATCTTTTAATTTAGATGAATATGTTGGAGTTTCTAATGAAAATCCTTGTTCTTATCATTATTTTATGTATCAAAATTTATTTAATCATATTGATATTGTTAAAAAAAATATTAATTTACCTAATGGAATTGGTGATATTAAAAAAAATTCACTTATCTATGAAGAAAAAATAAAAAATAGTGGTGGAATTGATTTAATGATTTTAGGAATAGGAACAAATGGACATATTGCATTCAATGAACCGGGTTCTCAAATTTATGATAGGACAAGAGAAGTAACATTAACAGAAAGCACAATTCAATCTAATAAAATATATTTCAATAATGAAAATGAAGTTCCTAAAACAGCTATTTCCATGGGGATTGGAACTATATTAGAAGCAAAAAAAATTCTTTTAATTGCGACTGGAAATTCCAAAGCAGAAGCAATTAAAAGAATGATAACAGAAGAAATTTCTGGTAATTTACCTGCAAGTTTTTTAAGATTACATAAAGATGTAACTATTATTTTAGATGAACAAGCAGCTAAATTATTGGACTTTCAAAATAAAGAAAAATAAAAATTTTAAATTATACTATTTTCTTTCCCAGTTGAAAGTTTATATTACCGATTTTACTTTATTTTAAGGCATTTTAGCCTTTTTCTCTTTATACTTTACTTGTTAAATTAGTAAATATTAAAATAATAAAAAAGATATAAATTTGTAAAATTTAACCTATTAATAAAGATGATATTAAACAACTTTGCAAACCTTGAATTTAAAAACACCACATACTTTTGTGGTGTTTTTGAAATTATAATAAATCTGCAGGTTTTTCAGAAAAATGTTTTGCTCCATATCGTTCTGGGAATAAGTATGAAAGTAAACGAATTTTTTCATAAAATGAATAAGGATTTTGAGGATTGTGTCCGTTACCAATGTAACCAATTCTTTGTCCATCCAGTAACATAATTGAAGCAGTTCCTTGTTCTGCAGTTTGTCCATCTTGATCTTGTGTTACAAGTCCAACTAAATTACCTTGACTATCAAAAACATTAGAACCTGATGAACCAGCTGCAAAATCAACACTATTTCAACCATATACAATGGTTTCATTTTTATGATTTAAAGAACCAAGACTATTAATATTTCCTTGGAATCTGAAGTTTCCTAATAAATATTCACGGAAACGAGTTTGTCCGTTTTTGCCTACTGGAGAATCAGGGTTTTTAGAATTTTGTCCTGGCATAGAACCAACAAGTCAATTTAAATTGTTGTAAGCATTTTGATGTAATAATTCATTAGAAATTTTAATTTCTTTAGCAGTTTTTCAGTTTAAAAAGAATTTAATAATTCGTTTTTGATCATCACTGAGTTTTTTACCTTCAAAGGTAAAATCAGTGCTATCTATATTTTTGTTTGCAAAATTATTTTCAAATCAAGAGATGTCTATAATTGCAACAGTGATATCTGAATATTTTTCACCTCTGCTAAGTGGATTTCCATAGTTATCGCGAAAATCTTGAAAGTAAGGATCTTTATAGGAATCTTCATCAGATTTACCATTTGCAAAAAAGTGTGAAACCATTTCAATACTTAAATTATTAATCATATTGTGCCCTAAACCATGATTTTCTAAAATGGGTTCTTTATTAGGTGTATTAGCAGTAGGTCTATTTAAGAAAATAGGAGATAGGATATTACTTCTTGTTCTTTTTTCAATGTTTAATCCATCTAGTGATTGACCTGCTCTTACTCATGAAGGACTAGAACCATCATCTAGCAAATCGATATTATGGGAGTTAGAGACAATGTAGTAACGATGATCGTTTGGATCATCTGGTTTTACTTTGTTGAATAAACCTCATGTTCCTCTTCCATGGTAATCAAAAGCGAAAGTTCTTTTTCTTACATCGTTTAATACATCAAATTTATCTTCTAAATAAAGGCGTTTAACAATTCCTTCTTCAGTTTTTAATTTTGATGTTTGTTGAAATTTATCATAGGAAGAATTGTTTCTTTTTCCTTCTTCAGCTTGCTGACGTGATTGGATAGTTTCAGTGAGTGAAATTGACATCGAATCTTTTAGTGCTTTTGCTAGATATGAAGGATTTTTAGTTGGATTAACTTTATTATCAACATAGTTCATAGTTAGAAAGACATTTCCAACAAAAGCTGTTGATTTATTTGCTAAAATATGCTCAGATAAAATATCTGTGAAATAAATATCAGAATTTTTTGGAATTACTTCTAATTTTAACTTTTTATTATTTTGATCATAAGTAACTTTAAAGGAATATCTATCTTTCATCATTGCAGCTAGAGTTTGATTAAATAAAGCATCTTCATTTCTTGCGGTAATTGTAAAACTTGCATCTTCAATTGTGTGTCTTTCTAAAAGTTCTTTAAAAGAAACTGAAACATTTACAAAGGATAACAACCCACGGGGAACTGGAACTGAAGAATTTCGATTAGTTTTAGTTGTAATAATTTTAGTGTTTTCTAATTCAAATCTAAAAGTAAAATATGTTTTATTTTGAAAATTTTCTCAGTTTTTATATTCATCTAAATCTTTTTCTATTCAAATTGAATGGTGATTTTCACCAAAGTTAAAAATAGTTTTAGCAAGAATTTCACGTGGTGTAAAAAAGTAATAATCAAGTTCTTTTCCCGTATCATCGACAAGTATAAAATCTTTTTTAGCTAAGGTGCTATCATCTTCAAGTGCACGATATTTTCACATTCTTTCATATTCAACTAAAGCATAATGGTTTTGAAGTGAGTAAGGAATTTTGCTTTTGCTTTCATGGTTTAATCAATATCCAGTTAAATCATCAACAGTTAAGTTTTTACTTTGAGTAATTAAATCGCTATTGTTATAAGTTGTAATAGCGTTAGTTTGATTATTGTTAGTTAATAAATAAGGACTACTTCCTTTTGTTGAATAATTAAAGTGATATCTAAATGATTTTTGTGCATTAGCAGAAAAATTAAATTTATCATAATACATATCCATTCTTTGTTTTTCTGTTGCATATATTTTAGAAATAGTATATTTAGTGTTTTCAAAATAACCAGAAATTTGGAATTTTCAGAGTTTTTCAAATGGCACAATTAGTTTTAAAGTAGTTGGTAAAACAAATTGATATGCTTCGAGTTTATCAGCTTGCACTTCAGGTTTTAGTTCAAAAATAATTCATTTGTTTTTGAATAATTTTAAATCTTCATTAGTAAAATCAAATTTTGCTGATCCATATAATTTTTTGTTATTTTCATCGATATAAGTAGAAAAATTAGTTAAATTAAAGGTTTTTGCTGATACATTTGTCTGAAATTTATATTTATCTAAAAAAGAAAAACCTGTTTGTTCATCACCTACTTGAGCTGCTGTAATAATGTATTTAGAGAGGTTTTTAGGTAAAAGCGATACATTGAATGAAGCGTTTTTATTAGTTTTATCAACTGTTGCTTCAATAAGTTTTGAATAAGGATCAAAAGGATTTAAGTTTTTAACTAAAAGTTTAATTGAATTAATATTTTCATTAAGACTTTGTGAATATTTAACAATAACTTTGTTATTTTCTACTTTTGTTGATAAAACGTCTAAAACAGGATTTTGGTAATTATTAGTAAGAGTTCCTGAAGCACTATTAAATCCTGGAAAGCCTTCTATATCATAGTAATTAGAACCACTGTCACCATTTTTTTGTAAAACTAAATCTACATAATTATCTCATATAAATGATTCATTTTTCTGTAAAAATACATTATATTTACGAGCATTTGTTGAACCCTCTAAAGCACTACGACTAAATTCTTTGTATTGAAAAGAACCGTTTTGTTTATATTTTATAAAATATTGTGGAAAGTTTACATTTGAATTTTGATTTGATTTTTTTGTTGCAATAAATTCCAGGGAAATGAGACCATTTTGATATCTTATAGCTTTAAAATTATTTTCACTACTAAATTCAAAAGCATTTGATTCAGTTGTATAGTTTTTATTTTCAAAAATACTATTTAATCCACTAAAATGATTTATTTTATTTGAATTATTATATAAACCTGTTATTTTTACAAACTCATTTGCAGCTAAACTATTAATTGTAAAAGTTACTAAATTATTAGTTACAACAGCATTAACACCTGTTTCAGAAACTGTATTAAGTTGTTCTTTAGTGGCTTTTTTGTATTTTAAAGTAAGTGAAGTATTATCACTTAAATCAACTGTTTTAATTTGAATTTTGATAGTATTATCAGCTATTGTTGAGTTGATAATTTGTGTATTTTTTGGTGGATTTAAAACTTCGTTTGAAACTTGATTGTAATCACTACTTTCTATAAAAGTAAAGTATTGATTTAAGGAATTATCTGCTTTAATTGTTGCATCAGTTGAATCTGTATATTGATTTACATTTAATAAATCTTGACTATATGTTCCGAAAACGTGACTTTCATTAAATACTTTTTTAAAGTTTTCACTAACAAAAGCTTCTGAATTTGTATTTAATGTTGTGAAAGTTGGATTATTAGTTGGCAAATTTAAAGTTACATTATTTAATTTTAAAGATGTTAATTTATAAGTTGTATTAGCAGTTAAATTATTAAAATTTAAATATAAATTACTTCCTTCTCTAAAATTTGTAAATTTTAAATTAACAGAATCTGATAATATAGCATCAAAGGTATGTTCATTTGGATCGTGTAATTTGCTATTAGAAGAAAATGAAATTCTTAATGATGCACTTGTTTTAGAAACTTCTGTTAAAGAAATAGAATCGATAGTAAATTGATCATTTTCTGGTCTTGGTTTTTTAATGGGGTTACTACTGTTATCGGGAGTAGTTGGTGAAGGATTTTCGCCTTTTGGATTATTTTGTTCAGGTGGATTCTGTGAATTATCTGTTCCGCCAAGATTATCACCTGTTCCTGGATTAGTTTTAGGTGGTGTCTCAGGTTCTGGAGAATCAATTTCAGGATTATTTGTTTTGTTAAAAGTAATTGTTAAATTACTGTGATATTGATTATTTGCAATTTCTAAATATGAAATTGCCAATTTATTATTATCTGGTTTTGTTATGTTTGAAATATCAAAGGTTAATATTTGTGTATTTGCATCATATAAAGAAGAAGTAAAAACGGAATCAATATTTTCAAATTTTATTTTTGCTGTATTTGCAAACATTGTTTTATTTGCATTAGCAAGTTTTACATATAATTTGCTATTATCTTCAGAAAGAGATAATTGAGTAATTTGTGGTTTTTTGCTTATATTTGCTGTATGAAAGAATAATTTATTGTTGTCACTATTTGATAATTTTAAAATAGTGTTTCCAACTTTGAGTTGTGATAAATGATAATCTGTATCTGGAGTAAGGTTTTTAAAACTAATAGTAACTACATCGTTTTTAGAAGTAATTGAAGCATTTGAGTTTGGGTTTAAAGTTGCTGATAATTTGCTTACATCTAAATTTTTATTAGTCAATTTTAAAGTAAATGTAGCACTATTTGAATCTGAATTAACACTCAAAATCTCTGCATCTGTTTTAACTTCTTGATTTTTTAATGTTTTGAATCTCAATTTTTCTTTATCAAATTGAGAAAATTTTAATTCAGTTTTATTAGCAAAAATACTATCAACTTGATATTCAGTATTTTCTTTCATATTTTTAAAAGTAATAGTTAAAATATTAGAAGAAATGCTAATATGTGGTTTATCATATTGTGTAGGTTTACTTAAATATAAAGAAATTTCAGAAGTTTTGTAAGTTTTAGTTAATTTTATTTTAATAATTGCAGAATTATTGTCAACATGAATAGATTCTACTTTAGCATCAAAAGTTTGTTCTTTTGTTATTTCGTTATTGCCACATGCTATTGTTAGTAAAGAAGCAGCAATAGTAATAGAAACACTCGGAATTAGTAATTTTTTTATTTTTTTCATTCTCACTCCTTATTTTTTAATTGGATTTTCAAACTCATTGAAAATATCAAGCATTTTATATTTTTTAGGATATAAACGACTTAATCTCTGTATTTTATAAGCAAATGAACCATTATTATAATCATTTAATTCACCAAAGAAATTAATTCTTTGTGAAGATAATAAATAGGAAGAAGCTTCACCATTTTCTTCGTTAGCATGGATTCCTAAAAAGTTTCCTTCATGATCATATAGACCAGTTCCTGAAGAACCGCCGGCAAGTTGGTATTCTGCATTACCTCTTATAATTTCACCATTTGAATTTTGGAATTTTTTGATAAAACTTGATTTTTCAGTTGTAGCATCTTGCACTAAATTTCCTGGATAAAATAAGATATCACCAACAAAGTTTTGACGAACTTGAATATTCTTTTTAGTATGTTTTTTTGTTGAACCAGGAAAGGAAGACATATACATTGTATAGTACATATAAGGGTGAATATAACGACCCATTTTAGATACTTTATTGTGTCTTATATTTTTTCAATTAGCAATATGTTCAGCAACTTTAAATCTTGGATTATTTTCTTTATTTACATCATTTTTATGCTGGTTATAGTAGTTAATTAGTTCGCTTATGTCTATTATATGAATTTTAAAATCTGTTCTATTTTTACCTTTAACATTTGATAAACTTCCATCTAAACTTTTATTGTTATTATTTTGAGAAGTTCAAAAAACAGAATTATTTGTATTTCAGTAATCTCCTAAAAATAGACTTACATCTTCTTTTGAAGTATGTTGCTTTGGTGCTGAAATAAAATCTGTAGTTTGTACTGGAACGTGAATATTAGTTCCAAAATAATATCTATTATCATTTGGATTGCTAGGATCAACTTTACCTATCATTCAAGCAGTTCCATACAAAGTTCCAAATGATCTAGCTATTACTTCTTCTTGAATTGTATTTTGAACTGAAGATTTTGTATATCAGGTTGTAACTTCAATATTTATAGGATTATCAGCATCATTATACCCAACACTTTTAAACTTAGTATCTTTATCAAACTCAAATCCATCTATTTTTAATTGATTTTTTGCTTTAGTGTGCTCATTTTTATATGAAAAAGGTTCTCCATTTTTTAAATACATAATAGATAGATAATTTCAAGTTTTATCAACAAAAGTTGAATAACTTGAAGAAAGATTGTGAATGTACATATCTTTATTAATGTGCCCTTCCCGAGCAATTAATGAGATTTTTAATTTATCTCCATTTATTGAAACTTGTGCTTTAAGATGTTTATTCATTAAGTCTTCAAGTTGTTGGTCATTTAATGTTAAATGATAGTTACTATTTGAATCGATTTTTCTTCCAATTTTTTTTAATAAATCTTCAGTTTTTCCTAAAAGTTTAATCTTTATGTTTGAAAGAGTTTTGTTATTACTTGCATTAAGTTTATTTCAACTAAAAGAAACAGCTCAATCAAAACTACCAAAAGAAAATTGTCTAAAGTTAACTTGTTTTGGACTTGCTACAAAACTAAAGTTAAGAATTGCTTCTTTACTAGTGTCTAAATTTTTAAAGTTTCTAAGATCTTTTTCTACATAAAATTCGGTTCTATCGGAGTTTTCGTGCATTTCTTTATCAAGAGCATGTTCTTTGATTGCTCCATAGTTATATTCTTGATTATTATCAAATAGTACAACAGGTAAAGGATTGTTATATTGTGAATATGAACCAGCTAGATATGAATTAACATCACCACTATAATGTGTTAAAAATAAGGTATTTTTTAAATAAGCATTGTTTAAAGTTGTATAGTTATGTCAATTAAATGGTATTGATTCTGGAACATCTCCATTAATGTTGTTAGTTAACTGTGATTCTTGGTATTGATAACTATTGATTGTATTTAAATTATTTGCTATAAAATTAACTCCAAGTGCATCATTGTATGTATTTTGTGAAACATCTAAAGTTGGTTTTAATTCAGTTATTCCACTTTGTTGAATTAGACTTAATTTGCGATGTTTTAGTTTTCCTTCTTGTCCTTTGTCATCATAGTCTATAACTGATGATAAGTCATATTTATTAACAATTTGTACTTGATTTAGTTTTCAAGTAATTCCTTCAGTTAAACCAGTAAAAGAGAATTTTTTAAGTTCATCAAAATTTAAAAATATTGATTTGGTATTTTCTTGACGAAATTGTCTTTCAAATCAATCACCACCATCACCTGTATATCCATAACTTCTTTTGTCACTTTCACTATCGGTTGGAATATTTTTTTGCACTAAATCTACAAAAGTGAGTTTTAAATATTTAGTTCTAAATTGTTCCATTTCTGAATCAGTTGCATTGATGTTAATTGCTCCTACAAAGGTATTGCTTGTAGTATTTGCAACAGCAAACTGTATTTTGGAAATGGTTGGATTGAATGTTTGATTAGATTGTCATGAAAGTTCTTCAGGAACATTAAATGAATAATTATTATTTAGAGATACCACATCACTTAGAATATATTTATTGTATCCTTGATTAAATTTAATAATATTTTCAGATTCGATATGTCCATTTTTATAAGTTCCTACAACTGTTATGTCTCCATCATAGGCATTTACATCAGGTTTTATTGTAATGAGATATTTATTATTTGTAACATTAGGTAAATAATTTAAATTGATATTAACTTTATTATTGCTGATGTTAAAAGAATCAACAGAGTATGTAGCACTTGTTCCGGTTTTGCTTATATTTACGATATTTTTACTAAATTCTATGGAATTTCCGCCATAAGTTATATTAGAAATGCTATTATTTGAATTAGCATTATTTACATTAACTAAAATATTTTGGGAAGTCCCATTATATTTGGTTGTATAAGTGTGTCCGTTAAATGTAAAGGTAAAATCGTTATTTTTTAAAGTAGGTAAATGATCAAAAGCAAATCATAAAGTTTTATTATCAATTAAAGAAATATCTTTAATGTGTAAATTATCTTTTTCATTAAATTTACTTACTTGTTCATCATATTTTATAAATGAATCTAAAAGAGAATAGTCTATTTCATTAAATTCTACATTGTTATTAGTTGTTGTAAAAGACTTATTATTTAAAGAAATATTTTGAGTTCCTATTTCTAGATTAGTAAGATAATAAGTTGTATTAGCTTTAAGATTATATAAATCAAAAGTTAAATTTGTATTGTTTGATTTTGGACTACTAAAATCAAAAGTTTGTCCACTTGTGTCTTGAAGAGATAAAGTAGCAGCATCAGATGAATCTAATGGTGTATCTAAAGAAATAGTAAGTTGTGCTTTATTAGTTTGAATATTAGAAATAGTGGTATTTTGTAAATTATAAGTTTTTTTCTCTTTTTTTGGTGGTGTTTCAGGTTCTATTTCTTTTTGTTTCATTGCTGTTGTAATGCTTAAATTATCATTTGGTAAAGATAAAGAATTTCCATTTAACAACACAGAAGTTAAAGTATAAGTTGTATTTGCTTGAAGAGAATTAAAAGTTATAGAAAATGTAGGTGATTCAGTTATTGAAAGATTTTGATTATGATTTTGTCCATCTGAAATAGTTACTAAAAGATTATTTTTGTTTGCAACAGAAAGTGTGTAGTTAGAAAAGTTTAAAGTTAAAGTAACGTTGTTTGTATTGATATCTTTTCAAAAAACGCTTGATATTGTAAAATTATCTTTTTTCTCTTGACTCGGTTCATTATCTTTATTTTTTGGATTTGTTGGCGTAATTGGGGTTTCTGGAAGTTTTGGTTTTTCTACTGGCTTAGGTTTTGTAGGTGGTTTATTTATACCGGAGTTAGGATTTTCTTGTTTTTCTTGTTGTTTAGTTTTAAAGAAGAATTGTTTTTCTTGTTGTTTAGTTTTTAGTGATTTTCCATTATATTTAATGTCAAAAGTATATATTTTATTTGATGATAAATTATTTATGAAAAATGTTATAGTTTTTTTATCGCTTGATAAGTATCCATTAATATTTTGATTATCATAGGTTAAAGAAAAACTACCATTTTGAGAAATGGGTTTTTCTAAAAAAACTTTAATAGTAGCTGAATTTTCTGTAGTTTTATTTTCTATTTTTTTAATTTCTATTTCTTTATCATTATTATCGAATTTTTCTACTTCTACTTTTTCATTACAAGCAACTGCTAAAACAGGTGCAATACCTAAAAAAGCAGGAATTACATATTTTTTAAATTTCTTTTTTTGCATAATTAATCCTTATATTTTAATTATATAAAAATACTTATAAATTGTCTTACAAATAGGGATTTCAAAAGAAATTATGCGTAAATTTTGATTAAAATATCTTTTTTTAATATTTTTTAAAATATAGAATTTTTTATAAAAGAAATAATAATATTTAAAATTTGTTATTGTTTTAGAATAACAAAGAGTATATATATATATATATATATATCATAATTAAAATAAATCTTCTTTTTTAATAATTTTATATTGACCTAACTCCAAATCATCAGGAAGATTTAAATTGTTAAATTTAACTCTTTTTAAATATGCAACTTTATAATCAAAAGAAAGAAACATTCTTTTTACTTGATGAAATTTCCCCTCACTAATGCTTAAAAAACATTTATTTTTTTCTATTAATTCTAAAAAGGAAGGTTTAACTTTTTCGGTTTGGGAAATGTAAAAACCTTGTGCAAATTTTTCTTTTAAAAAATCAAAATTGATTTCTTTATCTAACTCTACATAATATTTTTTAATTATGTGTTTTTTAGGTGCTAAAAGATTATGAGTGCTTTCGCCGTCATTTGTAATTATCAGTAGTCCTTCTGTATCTAAATCTAATCTTCCGATTGTATGTAGATTTTTTATATTAGTAATAGATTCAGGAAGTAAATTGAAAACTGTTTTATGTAAATTATCTTTATTTGCACAAACATATCCGGCAGGTTTATTTAATAAAATATAAATAAATTTTTCTCTTAAATAAAGATAATTCCCATTAATTGTGATTTGTAAATCGCTTTCTTGAAATAATTGACCTACTTTAATTTTAGAATTATTTACAAGAATTTGACCTTTTAAAATTAACTTTTTAATTTCTGTTCTAGAGAGATTGCAATTATCCGAAATTATTTTTTCTATTCTTTTCATTGTAACCTTATAAATTGTTTAAATCTATTATTTTTTCAAATTTATCATAATGCTTAAGATCTAAATTGTGATTAACTAAAATAAGGGTTATTTCTTTATCTTCAATTAATCTATCTAAAATTATTTCAATATTTTTTTTATCTAAATTTGAAAAAACTTCATCAAAAACTAGGAATTTTCTATTTAAATAAAATACTCTAGCAAGTGATAATCTTTGTTTTTGTCCTTCAGATAAAGCAATGGCAGACTCTTTGTGTTCAATTTTTTGCTGAACTTCATTTCATAAATTAGCTTTTTTAAGTGCTTCTATTACTTTTTCATCATTGTTTTGTTCTCATAAAGAAACATTTTTGTAAATCTCTTCATCAAAAATGATATTTTCACTATTTAAATAAGTTATTTTATTTTTATAGGAACTATCTGAAATAGTTTTTAAATCTGCTTTGTTAACTAAGATTTGCCCTTCATAATCTTGCTCAATACCAAGAATTAGTTTTAATAATGTAGATTTTCCTGTTCCTGAAGCGCCTTTGATGAAGTATTTTTTTCCTTGTTCAAAACTAAAATTAAAGTTATTGAAAATTAAATTTTTTCCATTTTTGTAACTAAAATTAATATTTTTTAGTTCAATTTTCTCTATTTCTTTTTCTAAAGTATTTCCTAAATCTTTTTCAATATTAAATTCAATTTTTTCTATTATTTTTTTAGATGTTTTTATTTTTTTGATTCCTGAAATATATGAAGGAACAGTGGTAATTAGTTTAGGAAATAGAAAATTAATAAAAGTAAGAGTAAAAATAGTAATATGTGGAACTTTTAAAAATAATAAAATAGCCATAGTGATTATTGAAACAAATTGTAGTATTCTTAAAATTCTTTCAGGAATCATTTCATTTAAAGCTTGAGCGTTGTTAACTTTTAAAGATGCTTTATAAAGTTGTCAATTTTTTTCTCTTGAGTTTTGATAAATTAAATGAGTTTTGTTGTTATAAAATAGAATTTTAAATCCATTTAAATAATTATCAATAACTTGTAAAAATTCAGTTCTTGCATTGGAATAATCTTTTTGTTTTTTTGTTTGTTTTTTATTGAAAAATAAAGAAAGCAGAACTGAAAAAAACACAATAATTAAAATAATGGGAATTAAATAAAAACTAATCAATCCTGCTGAAATTAAACTAGCTATTAGTCCAATTGTGGAACCGATTGTTCTAACCATTGTTAAAATAACTTGATCAAAAACAAGATTGCTATCATTGAAAATAATACTAAAAATTTTAGCACTATCAAATTCATAGTTGTTTTTAGCAGTTGAATTTATAAATTTATTAAACACGTTTTCTATTAATTTATTAATTAATTTCATTCTAAAATAAACTTCAAGTCGCACTCTTCATCAAATGGAAAATTTAGTAAAAAAATCAGTTGCTAAAATAAATATAATAACAATTAAAAAACTTTTAAAAAAAGCATATTTATCATTTGTAGGAACAATTGCATCATAAATTAAAGAAGAAGCATAAGACATTAAAATTCCAAAAAGAAGTGTTGAAACAACATTAATAATTTCAGCAATAATATACAAAATTGTATATTTTTTAGATGCTCTTAGCGATCATTTCATCTTTAATTTTCTCCATATCTATAATATAATCATACATTTCATAATTTTCAGCATGGTGACTGATATTTAAAATTGTTAATTCTTTATTTTGAAATAAGAAATTTTCAATTAATTCAATATTTTCTTTATCTATATTAGCAAGTGCTTCATCTAAAATTAAAAGATTTTTGTTTCTTAAAAAAGTTCTTGCAAAATTAATTCTTTGCTTTTGTCCTGTTGATAAACTATTGTTTAAATTGATGTCATAATCTAAAGAAATTTCTGTTAAGTTAACTTTTTCCAATGCCTCTTTTGCTTCGTTATTCATACCTTGTTCTCAAAGAGTTAAATTATTATAAACAGTATCAAAGAAAACAAATTCTTTTGAGTCTAAATAAGTAAAGAAGTTATTAACTTCAGGTTGAGAAATTTCTTTTAAATCATAACCATTTAAAAGGATTTTTCCTTTATATTCGTTAATTTGTTTAGTAATTATATTTAAAAAAGTAGACTTCCCTGAACCAGATGGTCCTTTGATTAAATACTTTTTTCCTTTTTCTATTTTTAAGTTAAAATCTTTAAAAATTACATTTTTTTCATTATAAGAATAGCTTAAATTTTCTATTATTAATTCTTCAAATTTAGGATTATCTCCTTTGAAAAATAATTTTTCATTTTTTGGTGTACTTTTGAATTCTTCTAATTTTTCTTTTAAACTTTTATAATGCACAAAGAATCATGAAGAGATTCTGAAGGATAAACTAATTTTAAAGCTAAGTGCAGGAATTATTATAATGTTTGCAACCATTTCATTTTCAAAAAGAATAAAATAAGCTGTTACTATTAATAGAGCAATATCAGTTATTGTTATTACATATCAAGTTACAACATCAACCAAAAATAATATAGAAAATATTTTCAATAATTTCATTCTAAATTTTGTGTTTAAATTATTTAATTGTTCTTGAAAAATGTGTCTAACATCTAGAAAATAAAACATTTTATAAGTGGATAAAAAAGCAGATAGTTTTACATTTCCTTCTTCAAAAGTTTTCATTAATAATTTTCATTTTTTTGAATTAAATGAAGAAATAATTAAAGGAATAACTGTTGTAATAAAAGAAAAAAGAAGGATAAATATACTTAGTTTTCAACTTGAAATTACTGCTAAAATAATGGCACAAATAATACTTCCGATATTGAAAAATAAGTTAAAAAAAGCAGAATACAACCTTTCAATAATTATTGGAATTTGATCTTGAATTTGTGAAATAAATTTACCTTTTGTTTTTATTTCAAAATTCATTGGATTTTCATTAACAGTTGATCTTAAAATATCTTCTCTAAGATGAAACTGAATTTTATTAAAAATTTTATTTTTTAAAAATAATCGTACAAATGCTAGAATTGTTGCAAAAAACAACAAACACCCTTCTATTGTAATTCAAAAATAAAATTCTTTACTGTTATTTTCTTGGATGTACTGATTAATTAATCCAGGAATGTATAAAGAAAAAGTTATTTTTGTAGCTATTAGCATTTCAATAATTGCAATAAAAAAAGTAAGCATTTTTTCTTTATTCAAATATTTAAACATTATTCAATTATACAACTTTCTGCAAGTAGTTTTAATGATTTAATAACCATTTCTTCAATTATATTTTGTTTTTCTTTGATTTTATTTTTTAGATATTTTATATTACCACCCGTAAAAAATACTGGAAGATTTTCTTTATTCATTTGCTCTATTAATCCTTTTATTGCAAAATAATTTCCGTTTATTATACCTATTGATAAAGCATCAACTGTGTTTGTCCCAATTGATTTATCAATTTTATCATTTAAGTTGATTTTATTTATTTGTGAAGTTGAATTAAAAAGAGAATTTAGTCCTTTTTCTATTCCTGGCAAAATCACAACTCCTTTAATTTCTTTTTTATATATTTTTGAAATAACAGTTGCTGTTCCAAGAGACACAATTATTGCTGATTTAAATTGTTTTGCTGTATAAAAAGCATTTAGTAAAATATCTGTTCCAATCTCAGAAAGATTAATTTGATTACTAATAATTAAATCTGTTAACTTAAATACGTGGTTTTTTATTTGGTGAATTTTAATATTATTTTCTTTTAAAACATTTTCTATTATTATATTTTTTTCAGGCTTTACTGAAGAAAAATAAGCATTTATAAAGGAAAAACCTTTATTTTTGATTTCTTTTAGTTTTGAATTTAAAGTATTTTCATCCATTTTATCAACTGGAATCTTTTCTATTTCTAATTCTTTGTTTGTGTTTAAAAATCCAATTTTTAAAAGCGAATTTCCTAAATCTAAATATAGCATTTATCCCTTTCTGTAAAAACTTTTGAAAATCTTTTCAAAAGTTTGTCAATTTAATTCTTGTGGTCTTGTGTTTTCAAGAATATTATTTTCTTTAAAAACATTTAAAATGTCTTGACTTGGAAATTTATTTTTTAAATTATTGTAAAGGGTTTTTCTTTTCATAGAAAAACAAAGTTTTACAAATTCTAAAAATTCATTAACATAATTTTGATCTAAATTTTCTTTAATTTTTATTGTTATAATAGCAGAATTTACTTTTGGTTTTGGAAAAAAACAAGTAGGAGGAACAATAAATTCTTTTGTAACATCTGCTAGAAATTGACAACTAACTGACAATTTTCCATATTCACTTTTATTATTTTTTGAAACGATTCTTTGTGCAACTTCATCTTGAACCATTATTGTTAATTTTGAAAAACTATTTATATTTTCGAATATTTTAAACAAAATTTTGCTTGTGATATAGTAAGGTAAATTTGCAACAACTTCTTTTTTTGAATCAAAAGAAATTTCTTCTTTTAAAAAATCATTATGAATTAAATTAAAATTTTTGCTTGTTATCTTGTTTTTTAAAATTTCTATCATATCATTATCAATTTCAAAAGCAGTTAAATTTTTTGCTTTTGAAACAAGGATTTCAGTTAAAGCACCTTGTCCTGGTCCTATTTCTATGATTTCTTTATTTTCTACATTTGCTATTTCTATAATTTTATTGATAATATTTTTGTCAATTAAAAAATTTTGTCCCAATTGTTTTTTAGCTCTAATTTCTTTATTCATTATTTTATACCCCAAAGACTCTTTTAACATTATTTAAAATAATTTGTTTCATTTTTTCTTTTGAAATACCTTTTATTAAACTTATTGTTTCGAGTGTATATTTTACATAGTGAGAATGATTAGTTTCAGAACGAAAAGGTTCTGGAGTTAAATAAGGAGCATCTGTTTCTGTAAAAATTCTTTCTAAAGGAATCATTTCTATCACTTTTCTTGACTCAACATTTTTTTTAAAAGTTATAACACCTGAAAAAGAAAAGTAAACATTTTTAAATTCAAGAAATTTTTCAGTTCATAATCTGTTACCTGAATAAGTGTGAAAAACGAAGGGAACATTTTTATATTTTTTAATAATTTCATATATATCTTCAAAAGCATCCCTAATATGTAAAATTACAGGTAAATCATGTTTTTTTGCAATCTCAATTTGTTTAATTAAAGAATTAATTTGAATATCTTTAGATGGATTATCTTCATAATAAAAATCCAAACCAACTTCACCTATTGCTACAATGTCTTTTGTTATTAATTTATCTAAATTTTCATAATCATCATTAATAGAAACAGTATTAGGATGTATCCCAAGAACTGGAAAAACATTTTTATGTTTTCCAAATTCCTGCATAATTTCTGTATTTTCGTTTCAATTAGTTGAAACGAAAAACATTTTATAAATGCCATTTTTAAAATTTTCTTGAATTTCTTGTGAAGGATTTTGATAATATTCTTTAAATGGATGAGCATGTAAGTCAATTAGATTATTTTCCATAATATTGGTACTTAATTTATAAAAGAAAGTAGATTCTTTTTCTCTTTTAATTTCTTTTTTAAAAAAAGGATTAAATTTTTCAATTATTTTTTGAGAAAATAAGTTAGTTTTATCTGCTGTTATAAAACAAGTATCTAGATTATATTCATTTTTTATCAATTCAAGTGCTTTTTCTAAACATAAGGTTCCAATTCCTCTTTGTCTTAATTTTGGATTAACTCAATAACCAATGTTACCAAAATTATTAATAATTTCATTATTTGAATCGTTACTTTTTCTTATATTAAATCAAGCTGCTATTTCATCAAATTCACCATCTTCATCTATTAAAAATAAAATTTTACCTTTTAAAAACTCATCATCTGCTTCTTTTTTAGTTAGTTCTTTTAAGAAGTTTATAATTTTAGGAAAATTTTCTTCAGAAATTTCAATTTTTGAAAAACTTATTGGATTATTTTCAAAATTTGTATTTAAAAAAACGTCTTTATGCTTGGTTTTTAATTCACTAAATCTAAAATTAGCCATTTTTATTCCTTAATTCTTTTTTTTCTTTCTTTTAAGTTTATAATTTAAATAATAATTCAATTTTACAACAAAGGAGAAAAAATGCTAATAAACGAACGAAATGTTCTATTTGGAATGGAAAATTCCTTAAATCTAGCTAAAAAAATTTCACAAAAGGTAAATTTACCATTAACACCAATTAAAAAAGAGGTTTTTGCTGATGGAGAAGTTATGCTTAATTCAGCTGAAACTGTAAGAAATTCAAATGTTTTCATAGTTGCAAGTACCCATACACCAGTAAATGACAATATTATGGAACTTTTAATTTTTATTGATTCATTAAAAAGAGCAAGTGCAAAAGAAATAACTGTAATTTTATCATATTATGGTTATGCAAGACAAGATAGAAAAGCAAAAGGAAGACAACCAATTGCTGCAAAATTAGTTGCAAATTTATTAGAAACTGCTGGTGCTACAAAAATAATCACTGTCGACTTACATAATCCATCAATTCAAGGTTTTTTCAATATACCTTTAGATGATTTAAGAGGGCAATATGTTCTTGCAAAAAGAATTAAACAGAAAAAACACTCTTTTACAGTTGTTTCACCAGATCATGGTGGAGCTGTTAGAGCAAGAATTTTATCTGAATTGCTATCAAATTCAGTTAAAATCGCTATTATCGATAAAAGAAGAGTAGGAACAAATCAAACAGAAGTTCTTGGTATAATTGGAACTGTCGATGAAGAGCATGCAATTATAGTTGATGATATTATTGATACAGGTGGAACCATTTTAAAAGCAGCTCAAACAGTAAAAGAACACGGAGCAAAAAGTGTTACAATAGTAGCTACTCATGGAATTTTTTCCCGTGGATTTGAAATGTTTGAAGAAAGTCCGTTTGTAGATAAAGTTATAATAACTGATTCTATTGAAAAACCAGAATTAAGTAAATTTTCAAAAATAGAAATAGTTTCACTTTGTGATTTTATATCAGAAGTTATTATAGCAACAATTAATAAATCATCTGTTTCAGATATTTATAAAGGTTTCAAAAATGAACTTCTATAAAGAAAAAACCCGTATTTTTGTAAATAATGAAGACAATTTTAAAACACTAGAAAAATATGTAAATTTAATAGAAGAAAAAAATAAGGTTATGAATTTAACAGGATTTAGCGGAGACGTTCTTTGAAAAGAAGGGATTTATGAATCGCTCCTTTTCATGGAAGAAAGTTTTGCTAATAAAATAACTACAGAAAAAAATCATTTTCTGGATGTTGGTGCAGGTGCAGGATTTCCTTCAGTTCCCTTTTTAATAACTAAACCTAATATTAAATTAACTATTTATGAACCTTTAAAAAAGAGAGTAAATTTTTTAAATATAGTAAAAGAAGAATTAGATTTAAATATGGAAATTTTTCCATTAAGAGCAGAAGAATCTAAAGAAAAAGAAGTTTTTGATTTTGTTTGTGCAAGAGCAGTTATGGACTTTAAAAGATTATTTGAAATAACTCATCATTTAGGTAAAAAAGGTGCATTTTTTAGTTTTTTAAAAGGTCCTAAAGCACAAGAAGAAGTTCAAAGTTCTGTGAATTTAACTCAAAAATTCAATGAAGAAATTAATGTAAATGAATTAAAAATTTTTGAAGATAAACAAAATTTTACTATTAATTTTCACAAATTACACTCTACTCCAATTGGTTTTCCAAGAAAGTGAGATAAAATTTTAAAAGAAAAATAAAAAGAACAAGTTGTTATTTTGTTCTTTTTCATTCTCTTTGTCTTTCTTCTAAAGTTTTTGATACAACTTTAATTTTGTCTATAAATTCTTTGTCATCAAAAGGTTTTGTTTCTTGAGCATTTACTCATAAAATGATTAAATAAAGAACCAAAATTCTGTGTTGTAAAACAAATTCGTAGTCATAAGAATCATAAGTGTTTAAAAAAATAGTTTCCTGTTCATCACTTAATCTTGATGATTCAATGAAATAAGCTAAATCAAAATGTTTATCACCTTTTGAAGCATATTCTCAATCTATGATTCAAATTTTATTATTTGGATCAATAATAATATTATTTGCTCACAAATCATTATGAAGAGGTGTATCTTTTTTCATATTTCTCAAAATTAAATTGATTTTTTTATAATATTCATTAATTATTGGAATATTAATGTTTTTATTTTTCAATATTTCTCTATATTTTTTAATTCTTGCTGCATGATTTGAATTAGGCATTTCTACTTTGGAAGTATGTATTTTTTTCATTAAATTAGCAATGTTTATTAAATTTTCATTTGTAATTTCTATATTTTTTCCATCAATTCACTCATATTTTAATAAAGAATCTGAATTTTCTAAAAGTTTAGGAACAAAATCAAAAACACTTAAGTTTTCATAATTTATTTTGTGATTAAATTCGTTATATTTTTTTTCTTGAAGAAAAGTGTCATTTTCTTTATATGAAATATTTGTATACCCATTATTTATCTTTATTTTCATTTTTTAATTATATAATTTTTATATGAAATTAAAAGAGTTTCCATTAGAAATTAATAAAAAATTAAAAAAAATTTCTTTTTTTTATGAAGGAAATCATAATAAAACTTATATTGGATATTTTGAAAATAAAAAAGTACAAATAAGAGTTAAAAAAAACAATATTGTTAATTCAAAAAATGAAGAAAATTTCTTTTTACAAACACAAAAAAATAATTTTGTTTATTACAAAGAAGGTAACTATATAAAATTTTGAATTTCAGGAGAAAATTTAGAAAAAATTTTTTTAACAAAGAAAAAACAAAGAAAAATTCTAGAACATTTGTATTATTTTTCGTCTTTAAAAGCAAAAGATATAGAAGTTTTTAATTGGGAAACTTGAAATCATAATGATAAGAAAATTACTAAATTATTAAATGGATACAAAAATGAAAAAATGACACTTTCTCACGGAGATTTAAGGAAGAAAAATATTATAATAGACAAAAAAAACAATATTTATTTTATTGATTTTGAATGAACTAGACTAAATTATTTAATGTTTGATTTAGCTTCTTTATATTTATACGTTAATATAAGTAAAAAATTAATTATTAAATATTTTAAAATCAAAAAAAATAATTTAGACAAATGAATATATTTGGTTAAAAAGTTTAATAATGAGTGAAACGAAAAAATGTATTAAATTTTAAACTCAAATTACTCTTGCAAAAAGTGGTAAAATAAAATAAAACTTAAAAGAATTTAAAAAAATATAAAAATGGTAAAATTTAATTAAAAAATAAGGAGAAAAAATGAAAAAACCAGTTATTTTAACAGTTATTGATGGTTTAGGTTTAAGAAAAGAAAAACAAGGAAATGCGTTTGCATTAGCAAAAACACCTACATTTGATGAATATTTTAAAAATTATCCTTATTCTATAATTCAAGCATCTGAAGATTTTGTAGGATTGCCAAAAGGACAAATGGGTAATAGTGAAGTAGGACATTTAAATATAGGGGCTGGTTTTGTTGTTTATACAGGATTATCCCTTATAAATAAAGCTTTAGAAGATGGAGAATTTAAGAAAAATCCAAAATTTTTAAGTGCTTTTGAAAATTCAAAAAAAACAAATACAGCCTTACAAATTATGGGTCTTTTATCTCCAGGGGGAGTGCATTCATTAGAAAATCATTTATTTGAATTAGTGGAAGCAGCTCATGAAAATGGAGTTAAAAAAGTTTCTATTCACTTATTTGGAGATGGAAGAGACGTTGCTCCACAATCCATATTAACATCACTTGAAAAATTAAATGCAATACTTTCTAAATATCCAGATTATAAAATAGCTTCTATTTCCGGAAGATTTTATGCAATGGATAGAGATAAAGTTTTTGAAAGAGTTGAGAAAGCTTATGATGCAATTTTAGGGTTTTCTAATGAAAAATTTACTGATGTAACTGATTATGTAAAACAACAATATGAAAAAGGAATTTATGATGAATTTTTAGTTCCAGCAGTAAATTATGAAGTTGAAAAAAATGACTTTTTAAGAAATAAAAACTCTGTAATATTCTTTAACTTTAGACCAGATAGAGCAAGACAATTAAGTCATTTGATTTTAAGAACTAATCTTTATGATTTTATGCCAGAAAAACAAGTTCATGTACATAATTTTGTTTCAATGATGAAATACGAAGGAATTGAAACAAATATTGCATTTGAAGAAACTGAAGTAAAAGAACCAATTGGAAAAGTTATAGAACAAGCAGGTTTAAAACAATTAAGACTTGCAGAAACTCAAAAATATGCTCATGTAACATTCTTTATGGATGGTGGTAATGATGTAGAATACAAAAACAGTGAAAGAATAATGGTTCCTTCTTTAAAAGTTGAATCTTATGCTGATGCTCCACAAATGTCTGCAAAAGAAATTACTGATAAATTATTAGAAAGAGCAAAAGAATTTGACCTTGTGATTATGAATTTTGCTAACCCAGATATGGTTGGACATACAGGGAATTTAAAATCAGCAATAAAAGCAGTCGAAATTTTAGATGAGCAACTTGGAAGAATTAAAAAATGAGTTGAAGAAAACAATGCAATTCAATTTATAACAGCAGATCATGGAAATGCCGAAATTACAGAAGATGAAAATGGTAAACCAGCAACAAAACATACTTCTCAACCTGTAATGTTAATTACAACAGATAAAACTTTAAAATTAAAAGATGGAAAATTAGCAAATATCGCACCAACAGTTTTAGATTATATGGGTATACAAAAATCCAAATATATGACTGAAGAATCACTGATTATAAAAAAATAATTTAAATTAATAGGAAAAATAAAGAAAATTTCCTATTTTTTTATTTTTTTAAAATTTTTTCACAAAAAAAGAAATATTAAATAGAATGAAAAAAAGAATTGTTAGAATTATTATGTTTTTACTTATTTGTTTTTTATTACCTTTTTTCAGTTTTTCAGCAGGTGTGCAAAAATATGAAAATAAAGATAAAATTTCTATATTAAACAAAGAAAAGTTATTCAGTAACATTAATTATATTGAAACTTTTAAAAAAGACTTTGACTTAGATTCACAAAATATAGCATTTTTAATAAAGAATCAAGAAAAAGAAAAATTTAGTCAAAAAAACAAATTTTTAATTCAAGTTATAAGTGAAATTAGCCCTAAAACAAAAGTCAATATTTATTATTTTAATAATGAAGATGATTATAAAACCATTCTTAATAAGATTAATACAGAAAAAAATAAAGGAATTTTTCATTTTTATGATCAGGTTGATAAAAATGATGAAAAAAATGAAGAAGCTTTAAAATTTCTTGAAAAATTTTCAGATATTAATTATATAGGTAATTTTTTTCCTGCAATTTATAAAGAAAATAATATTTTTTTAGATAGTTTTAATTCTATTTTGGTAGGAAATATAGGAACTCGTTTAAAAGGAAATATTGTTGATTTTAATTCTTTAAAAAAAGAAAATCAGTATGAAAATAAAAAAACAAAAAATGGCAAAATTTCTGCAAGCATTGTAGCAACAACTGCTTGAATTTCAAATACTGAAGAAGGTAGTATGGAAGATGCTTATTTAGCAACAGCAATAATAATAGCTACATTTTCAAGAATGATTATTGAAGATACAAGAAAAAATTTAAAAGAAAAAACTCTTTTAGCAATTAATTCTTTGCTTTCTTCTGCTAAAAATAATTTAAATTTTAATGAAAAATATTTTAATAATTTTTGACTTAAAATAGGTAGTGGAGTTTTTGATTTTGAAAAGTCCATTAAAAACTATCAAAGGTCTAAACTTATTAAAATTGAGAACACATCAAAAGAAAATGAAATAGCATATTTACAGGAATTCTCTTTTTTAAAGGAACAAGACTTAAATTTAACTATTTTTTGATATGATCAAGAAGGAGTGCGAGATAAAGAAAAATATCAAAAATATTTAGAACTTAAAATGAGTCAAGTGGCAGCAAGCTGACAACCTAATCCTGTATTTGGTGATATAACTAGTGAATATTTAAGAAAAGAGTACAAAAAAACTTTTTATTCTAAAAATGACTTAGATTTATTTTTAGATTTTTACGATGGTGGTTGAATAGAAATAGGTAGTTCAACAAGCAAAAAAGCTAATGTTGAGAAAATTTCACTGAAAATTCCTTATTCTGGAAAATATAGAATAAGAGTTAAAAAACCAAAAGAAAAAATAAAAGAGAACAGTAAATTTGTTCTCAATTACTAAGAAAGACCATTTTTTGTGTTTTTTTCTTTATAAAATGTGTTTATTTTCTTTCTTTTTTCAAAAAATAATGTAAAATTTTTATATATTAAAAAATAAAAATAAATTTAAAAATTTTTATTCAAAATAAAAATTTTAAAAGTAATATAGAAAACAAAATTTTAAAAAAGAGGAAATATGATTAGAAAATTTTATTGTTCTAAAGTAGAAAACCATAATACAAAAACAGTTGAATTTCAATTTAAAGCAGCTAAACAACCAGATCATTTAGTTTTTAACAGTTTAGAAGAAACTATTAATTATTTCAAATCATTAAAATTAAATGCAACAATGTGACTAAGAGAAAACGGAATTTTTGTTAGTTCAATAAAAACAAGAATTGGTGAAGAAGAAGATTCAGAAGTTGAAGTTGAAATTGTTCATTTTGAACCTAAGAAAAAAGAAGTAGAAGTTGAATGAAACGTTTCTGATGATTGTGAAGAGTGCAAAAAACTAGATGCAAGTGTAGAGGCTTGAAATAAAGTTGAAGAAGTTAAAAAAGAAGAAGTGAAAGTTGTTTCTCATTCTTCTTCAAATGTTGCAGAAGGAAATTGTAATTGCGAAATGTGTGCAATTGCCTCTTCTATCGAAGATTCAAACAAAGTGGTTGAATTAAAAGATGAAACTTTAGATTGTTCAGAATGTAAAGAATGCTCTGAATTTGAAGAAGAAGATGACAATAAATGTAATTGCGAATTGGAAGAAGAAAAAACTCCAATTTTAGAAACAAAAGAAAATATTGTTGTTGAAGAAGAATGTTTAGAATGCAAATTAGAAGCAGAAGTTGGTTCTGACTGTTATGAATGTAAAGAATGTGATTTAGAGGAAAATACATCTAAAGTTGTTTCTGCTGTAGAAATATCATCTGATTTACCAAACTCTAATTCATGTGAAGTATGTGAAAATAATGTAGAAATTGAAAAAGAAGAATGCAAAGGTTGTCAACTACAAGAAAATGAACAAACTTGTTCAGAATGTGACTATAGTGCAAATGATAATAAAGAAATTATTTCATCTACAAACAAAGAAGTTGAATTGTCACATATAGATTGTGATGAATGTTTAAGATTACTTGAAATTGAAAATCAAAATTTAATAAATGGATGTAATATTTGTGATTCATTTGTTAAATCAAACGTATCACCTTCAACTCAAGTTTTAGCTGAAAATGAAGAAAAATCAAAAGATTTTGTAACTTTAGAAGAAAAAAATAAAGTAGAAATTTCTTCAGATTGTGAAGCTTGTGCAAAAGCAAATCAAGTAGAATTAGAAGAAAAATGTTCAGGATGCGAAATCTTATTCAAAAAATCAGATATTCACCATGTAACAAACTTGGAATCAAAAGAAGGATGTCAAGAATGTTATAATATAGAACAAGAAATCGCTAAATGAAATGCTGAATTAAATAAATATTCAACTATTGAAAAAGAAGAACAAACAATTATTTCTTCTCCAAAAACTTCATCTGTTGTATCTAATAAAGAAAATCCACAACTAATAATAAATGAAAATTCTGAATCTTTAGTTGTTTCAGGTAAGGTTTTAGTTTACCACACTAATGAAAAAATAAATGTAGATGAAGAATATGTTTTAGTTAAAAAATCTACAAAAGAAGCAATTGATGTTGAAGTTGTTGAAATTTCTAGTTTAGATATTAATACAGGTACTCAAAACGTACAACAAACTAAAGAAAGTATCTGAACTAGAACAAACTATGTTCTATGATTTATTTTCTGAATATTACTATTACTTTTATTAGTATCATTATTAATTTTCTTCTTGGCAGTTTAATAATAAAAATTAAAACGTATCAAATTTATTAAGATACGTTTTTTTAAAAAGAATAATAATGTTAGCATTAGTTATACTTACTTTTATACTTGTCTTTATAATATTTCTATCAATAGGAATAAAAGAAATATTAATTTTAATTAAAGATATAAAAAGTAAAAAATCAAAATTCAGAGAATTAGCTGATTCTAATAAAAATAGAGTAATAATAGAATTAAAAAACGCAGTTGATGAACTTTCAAGAACTAAAACAGGAGCAATAATAACTATAGAAAATCACGATAATATTGAAAATTTAAGAACAGATGGAATAAAAATTGATTCCAATATTTCTTCTTCACTTTTACTTTCTATATTTAATAAAAACTCTCCACTTCATGATGGAGCAGTGATAATTCGTGGAAATAAAATGATTTATGCTTCCACCTATTACAAAATAACATCTAAATCAATTAATAATAAATTTGGTTCTAGACATAGAGCGGCAATGGGAATTAGTGAACAATCAGATTCAACAACTATTGTTGTTTCAGAAGAAACAGGAGGAATTACCATTGCAAAAAATGGTAAATTTGAATACGTTTTAATAGATGATTTTAGAAAAATTTTAGAAACAAAACTTAAAAATTAAGAAACAAAGGAGGGCAGAATATGACACCTATTGAAAATGCTATTGAAAAAAAAGATATTTCTTGGATTAGGGAATATTCGAAAAATACTCCTATTGTAACAATCGCCGATGAGGTAGAAAAATTAAATGATATTCATAGAATAATTTTCTTTAGAATGTTAAATACAGAAGTAGCAGGAGATGTTTTTTCTTATTTGCCAATTGAAATACAAGAAAATTTGATTCATAATTTTTCTCAAGATATGCTTAATCAAATTGTTGATGAACTTTATACAGATGAAATTGCAGATTTAATTGAAGAAATTCCACAAAATTTAGCACAAAAAATATTAAAAAACATCGATCCGGAAACAAGAAAAGCATTAAACAGAATCTTAAGATATAATGAAGATCAAATTGGTTCGGTGATGTCTGTAGACATTATAACTTTAAAAGAAAATTGAACCGCAGGACAAGCTTTAGAATATATTAGAAATAAAAAAGATGAAGTAGAGTTAACTCATTATTACTACATTGTTAATAAAAATAAAAAATTAGTTGGCGCTTTAACTTTAGAAGATATCGTTTTTTCAAAAGTATCTTACCAACTTAAAGATATTATGTTTGCAGTTCCTAATGTTTATACAACAGACTCAAAAGAAGAAGTTGCTAATATCTTTGCTGAACACGATATGTCAGTAATTCCGGTAATGAATTCATCTAATAAGCTTGTTGGAATGGTGACTTCAGATGATATTATTGATATTTTTCAAGAAGAAGCTACAGAAGATATTTATAAAATGGCAGGAATTAGTTCGAAGATAGTTGAAGAAGAATACTTAAAAACTAAAGTATTAACCATTGTAAAATCAAGAATATTTTGATTAATAATTTTGATGTTAGGTTCTACTTTATCACAAGTTGTTATTCAACTTTTTACCGATTCACTTGAAAATAGTTCAAGTTTAAAAGCTTTAGGACTAGGGATATTTATTTCAACAATTGTTTCGATAATTCCTGTAATTTCGGGTTCAGCTGGAAATGCTGGTTCGCAATCAGCAACTACCATAACAAGAGCCCTTTCTTTAGGGGAAATAGAAAAAAGAGGATATTTAAAAAAGGTATTTTTCAAAGAAGTTAATGTTGGAGCAATTATTGGATTAATATTAATGCTAGTCAATTTTTCAAGATTAGTAATTTATTTTATGATAACAAAAGATATTTTTAATACAGAATTTATTACATCCAGTGAAGGAATTGTTACTAAATTACCTAAATATGCCTATATTTTAATAATTTCAGCAGCAGCTTCTGTATCAATGTTTTTGGTAATTATCTTTTCAAAAATTTTAGGTTCTGTAATACCTTTATTAGCAGCAAGAATGGGTAAAGATCCAGCTGTTATGTCTGCACCTATTTTAGCAACTTTAACAGATGCAACTTCAACTTTTATCTTTTTTGGTATAACTATTTTAATATTCTTATTAATTTAATATAATTTATATAAGGAGAAAATAATATGGATCAAGTAACAATATGAGTTATTGCTGGGGTTTTACTAGCTTTAATTATCGGAGTTCTTTTATTTCAAATAATTTCAGAAAGAATCAAAAGAAAAAAAATCAAAAAAGAAAAAGCAGAATTAAATAAAATAGAGCAAGAAGTAATTGAAGCATCTGTATATAAAGTGAATGCAATAATGGAAATTAACGATGACTTTTTAAAAAAATTTGTAGTTTCTGTTGGTGATAAAAAAATGAAGGACATTCGTAGTTTTGCAGAAAAACAATTAAAAGAAATCACTCATGAAAAAAAATATAAAAAAATTTTTATTCATAATAAATTGGAAAGAGATACTACAATTCATCAAAATATTTTAAATTTAATTGAAAATAAATCAAATTTATGATCTAAAAAAAATCAAGAAGAAATAAAATATTTTAAAGATATGGAAAAAATCTTTTTAGAAAAAAATTCAGAAGAATATTTATCTAAAAAAGAACAATTTAAGCAAGAGGTTTTATCAAATGTCTAAAAAGAAAAATATTCCCAATTATTTAACTATTTTTAGAATGATTTTATGAATTCCTTTTGTTATTCTTTTAGTCATTTATTACAATAATGCACATTATAAATATGCCTTTAAAGATAGTTTTATTAATTTTCATCTTTTAGCAGTTTCTGTTATCATCTTCTTGCTTGCAATGTTTACAGACTTTTTAGACGGATATTTAGCAAGAAAATGAAATGTAGTTAGCAATTTTGGAAAACTATTTGATCCAATTGCAGATAAAGTTATCACAACAACTGCATTAATATTTTTAGGACTATTTAATTTTACAGAAATTTGAGTAGTAATTGTTTTCATTGTTAGAGATATTGTTGTGGATGGATGTAGAAATTTAGCAGCAAAAAATAATTTAAATATTAGTGCTTCTATTTGAGGAAAATGAAAAACCTTTATTCAAAGCTTTGCTATTCCTTTCCTTTTCTGAATAACACCATTTTTTATTAATAATACAAACTGAGTTTGAATCTACTGAGTTGTAAATATCCCGCTTTTTATAGCACTTATTTTCTCTTTATTTTCTGGATTTTTATATGTGAAAGAAATGACAAAAATTCTAAAAAAATAATATAAATTAAACTTCTTTTTCCCAAGAAGTTTTTTATTTATTTTATATTTCTTTTTAGATAAATTTAAAAACTTTTAGATAACTTTATTGTATAATAGTAATAATAAATTAGTTAAATTAAGGAGAAAAAATGACCCCACATATTAATGCAAAACCAGGGAAAATTGCTAAAACAGTTTTAATGCCTGGAGATCCATTAAGAGCAAAATTTATTGCTGAAAAATTTTTAACAAATGTTGAACTTGTAAATACAGTTAGAAATATGTTTATGTACACTGGATTATACAAAGGAAAACCAATTACAATCGCTGCATCAGGAATGGGAGTCCCATCAATTGGAATTTACTCATATGAATTATTTAAATTTTATGATGTAGATAGAATTGTAAGAATAGGTTCTGCAGGAGCTTATACAGCAGATTTAAAATTATACGATGTTTTATTAGCTGATAGTGCTTATTCAGATTCACACGCATTTTCACAACTTGTGCTTGGAGAAAATACACATTTATTAGAACCATCTAAAAAATTAAATGCACAATTATTAGAAAATGCTTTAAAATTAGGAATTAATTTACATGTAGGAAGAGTTCACTCATCTGATGTTTTCTACTCTTCTAGACCATTAAATAAGACAATTGAATTAACAAAAGCAGTTGCTGTTGAAATGGAATCATTTGCTTTATTTGCAAATGCTAAAAAATTAAATAAAGAAGCTGCTTGTTTATTAACCATTTCAGATAATTTAATTACAAAAGAAGAAACTTCATCAGAAGAACGTGAAACTAAATTTTTACAAATGATGGAAATTGCTTTAGAACTTGCATAAAACAAAAATAGACTAACTTTTAGGTTGGTCTATTTTAAAAAAAGAAAAGTGAGAAAAAAATGAGAATAGTTGATTTAATAATAAAAAAAAGAGAAGGTTTTGAACTTACAGATAAAGAAATTGAATTTATTATTCATAATTATGTAAGTGGAGAAATTAAAGATTATCAAATGTCTTCCTTTCTAACAACAATTTTATTTAAAGGAATGACACCTAAAGAAATTGGTAAATTTACTTTAGAAATGATGAAATCAGGAAAAATAATTGATTTATCTTCAATTCACGGAATAAAAGTTGATAAGCATTCAACTGGTGGTGTTGGTGATAAAACAACTTTAGTAGTAGGTCCAATTATAGCAGCTTTAGGTGTTCCGGTTGCTAAAATGTCAGGTCGTGGACTTGGACATACAGGTGGAACTATTGATAAGTTAGAATCAATTCCAGGTTTTGGAGTTGAGTTAACTGAAGAACAATTTATCAATCAAGTAAATAAAATCAAAATTGCAGTTATAGGACAGAGCAATGACTTAGTTCCTGCTGATAAAAAACTTTATGCTTTAAGAGATGTTACGGGAAATGTATCATCAATTCCACTTATTGCATCTTCAATTATGTCTAAAAAACTAGCAACTGGTTCAGATGCAATTCTTTTAGATGTAAAATGTGGAAATGGTGCTTTTATGAGTAATTTAGAAGAAGCAAAAAAATTATCCGAACAAATGATTACTATAGGAAAACAACTTAATAGAGATGTTAGAGTAGAAATAACCAATATGTCTAGACCAATGGGAAAAGCTATTGGAAATAAAAATGAAGTTTTAGAAGCTATTGAAACTTTAAAAGGTAATGGACCAAAAGATTTTGTTGAGCTATGTTATTCTGCTTGTTCTACAATTCTAAAACAAGCAAAAGTTACAAACGATGAACAAGAAGCTTTAAAAATGATTGAAGAAGTAGTTCACAACGGTAAAGCACTTGATAAATTTTATGAATTTGTAAAATTCCAAGGCGGAGATGTTGATAAATTGAAAGCTGCTGATTTTTGAAATCCAAAATACAAATTAGAAGTATTTGCCCAAAAAGATGGATATATGGAAATCACTTCCGCATTAGATTTTGGTATCGTTGCTTCAAAACTTGGTGCAGGAAGGGAAACAAAAGAAGATTCAATCGATTTTGAAGCAGGAATACAAATTAACAAAAAAACAAATGACAAAGTTAATAAAAACGATCTTTTATTCACACTATATTCTTCAAATCCAATAAATGAAGAATTAGTTCAAGAATTAAAAGATTCATATAAAATAAATTCTCAAACAGTAGAAAATAAAATAATTTTAGAAAAAATGGAGTAAAAATGAATTGAGCAAAATTAATTGATCACACTTATTTAAAACCAGAAGGAACAACAAAAGAAATTAATAAACTTGTTGCTGAAGCAAAAGAATACGGTTTTAAAACAGTTTGTGTAAACTCATCATGAGTAAAATATGTAAAAGAAAAATTAGAAAATTCTGAAGTAGGAATCACAGCAGTGGTTGGTTTCCCTTTAGGTGCAATGATTACACAAGCAAAAGCACAAGAAGCAAAACTCGCTGTTAACCACGGAGCTGATGAAATTGATATGGTTATTAATATCGGGAAATTAAAAGACGAACAATATGAATTTATTTTAAACGATATTAAAGCAGTTAAAAAAGAAATCGGTTCTAAAATTTTAAAAGTTATTGTAGAAACCGCTTTATTAACTAAGGACGAAATCAAAAAAGCAACAGAAATAGTTTTAGCTTCCGGAGCAGAATTTGTTAAAACTTCAACAGGTTTTTCATATAGAGGTGCTTCAGAAGAAGATATTAAAATTATGAAAGAAGTTGTAGGAGACAAAATTGAAATCAAAGCAGCCGGTGGAGTAAAAAGTCTAGAAGACTTGAAAAAAATGTATGATCTTGGTGCTACAAGATTTGGAACATCATCAGGTGTTCAAATTATGCAAGGAATAGCTTTAGATAAAAATAATAACTATTAAAAAACCAAATATACAGAAAAATAAAGGAGAAATATAAATGGTAAAAGTTTTAAATCACCCCCTAATTACTACAAAATTAACAATAATGAGAGACGAAAACACAACACACCATTTATTTAGGGAATTACTAAAAGAAATTTCAACATTAATGGTGTATGAAATTTTAAGAGATTATAAAACTGTCGATTGTAAAGTTAAAACAGCAGTGGGAGTGGAAACCATTGGACAAAAAATGGAACAAGAAATTGTCATAGTACCAATTTTAAGAGCTGGTCTTGGGATGGTAGAAGGAATTTTATCACTTGTTCCAACATCAAGAGTTGGACATATTGGAGTTTATAGAGATGAAAAAACTTTTGAAGTTCATGAATACTTTTATAAAATACCTAATGTTTCTAAAGATTCTTTAATTTTAGTGGTAGATCCAATGCTTGCCACTGGAACATCAGCAGTAGATTCTATTAGTAGATTAAAAGCTGATGGATTTAAAAATATAAATTTAGTTTGTCTTGTTGGTGTGCAAGAAGGAATTAATCATGTTTCTTCTAAACATCCAGATGTTAAAATCTTTTTAGCAGCAAAAGACGAAAAATTAAATGATAAAAAATATATATTACCTGGTCTTGGAGATGCAGGAGATAGGATTTTCGGTACAAAATAATGAATAAATTTGCAACAGTTGATATTGGCGGAACTAATGTTCGTTTCGCTTTAATAAAAGAACACAAAATTACAAAAAAAATTAAATTTCAAACAAACACAACTAACTGACAAGAAACACTTGATAAAATAGTTAAACTTATCAATACATATGAAATTAATAAATTAGCAGTTTGCATTCCAGGGCCTGCTAACTACAAAGATGGTATCATCTTTAACACTCCTAATTTAAAAGGTTGAAAAAATTTAAATGTTAAAGAATACCTTTTAAATAACACTAAATTAGAAAAAATTGTTTTTGAAAATGACGCTAATGCTATGGCTTTAGCTAACCATCATTTTTATAATCAAAATAAAGAAGATATAACTCAATTTTTTACCATTTCTACAGGATTTGGTGCAGGATTAGTTATTAACAACCAAATTTACACTGGAGTAAATCATTTAGGACAAGAAATTGCTAGAATTCCTCTTGGAGAACCACTTTTTAGCACATTTCATTTATCTAAATATGCTGCAGAACTATTTGTTTCTGGAACAGGTTTTGCACTAAGAGCTAGTCAATTAAAAGATAAAAAAGTAGATGCAAAAGAAGTTTTAGAAAATTACAACAAAGATGAAACTTTTGAAAGAGTTTATAATGAATCTGTTATAACTTTAGCTAAAACTATTGCTACATTTATAGGGATTTTAGCTCCGAATTTAATTGTTTTTGGAGGTTCAGTAACTCACAAAAACAGTTTCTTTGTAAAAGAAGCTATTAAAATGGCAAAAACACTTTGTGATAAACAACAATTTAAACAAGTTAAGTTTAAATTTGATAAATTAAAGGACAATTCAGCACTTATTGGATTAAGTTATTTATTAAATGCATAAAAACTTTTCTTACTCCAAAGAAAGAGTTGTGTTTTCAATTGTATTTACAGCTATTTTTCTTTGTTTATCTTTAATAGCTCTTTTTCTAAGTAAATATATAGCGTGACCACTTGGGGATTTTGGTTTAAAAATTGACCTATCAATTATCTTTATATTTCCAATCGCGTTCTTTTTGCGTTATAGATATACTTTAATTGCTTTATTAATAAGATTTCTTTTAGGACCAGTAATTCAATTAAATATAGATGCAACGGGTTATTTGGGACATTTTATTTTATTAGTAGCAAACTTGATCTTTATATTTAGTTTTTTCTTGTTTAAAAAACTTTTTGAAAAAATAATTAAAAATAAAAACTGGTTTATTGTTTTATCTTTAGTTTTATCTATTATAGTTACAACTATTGTAATTACCACATTAAATATTTTTGTTTTTAATTGACCATATTTTTATTTATATGGTTTAAAAATGAGTTATAAAGAATATTTAACTGAATATTTTACAGTTTCTTTAATTACTTTTATTCCATTTAATTTAGCTAATTACCTTCTTTCTTCAATATTAACCTTTGGAATTATTGTATTTTTAGAAACTTATTATAAAAATCACAGAAAACAAAAACATCATATTTAAAAAACAAAATATGATGTTTTTTTATTGAAACGGACTCAAAATTTAATTAACTAAAAGGGCATAAAATGAATTTTTCCATAAAAATTCATAAAAAATGCAACTTTTTGATTTTATTTTATAAAAATTATTCATATTTTTCTATAATTTTATATGTAATCAAAAATTAATATTTTTAAGGAGAAAAATGAAATTAAAGAATATTTTAATTAAATCAAGTCTAGTGTTAACACCAGCAATCGCTTTTGCAACTGTTGTTTCTTGTGGTGAAAAAACAACAAATCAAACTTCAACTAACCAAAATTCAGAAGATAAAAACATTTTAGATAATCAAAGATGATTAGCTAATGTTTGAAATTCAGTTTCAGCAGAAAAAGATGCTATGGCATACACTTTATACCAATCAGCAATGAAACAATTTGATACTTTAGTAGAAGGACAAACAAGTGTTTTTGAACTTGATAAAGTAAAAACAAATGGAGAACATGTAACTGTTACAAATACAACAGAAGGAAAATCTATTCCAGTTGTATTTATGGATTTAGATGAAACAGTTTTAAATAACTATGCTTACCAAAATTACTTAGTGTTACATAAACAAACATTTAATGCAGATTCATGAAATCAATTTGTTCAAGATAAAAAAGCTAAAAAAATAGCAGGAGCTATTGAATTTATTAAACACGTATGATCAAAAGGTGGAGTTGTTATGTTCAACTCAAATAGAGAACAAGAAAATCAACTAGAACCTACAAAAGCAAATTTAGTAGCTGAAGGATTAGAAGCAAAATACATGCCAAAATGAATTTGATGAATGCAAGGAGTTGATTTAACCAAAGACAAACCATGAGATCACATTCAAAAAGATGCTAATGGAAAAAGGGTAAAATCTGCTAAAGAAGCAAGAATGAATTTAGTAAGTTCTGATAAAAAATTTGACTTAAGTGCTGAACAATCAGGAGCAACTGCTGTTTCCTTTAAAGTTGTTATGAGAGTTGGAGATAACTTTGATGATTTCAACGACATAGCATCAGCTAAAAAATCTAATACAGATAGAAAAACAGTATTAGAAACAACAAAAAAATTATTTGGTAACTTTGATGTTAATACAAAAGGAATTAAATACACAAAAAAAGATGGCAAAGTAACTCACGAAAATGAAACTTGAGCAGAAGGATATGTTCTAATTGGTGGTAATGCTTCATATGGTGGATTTGAAGAAGGACTTGCAGAAGGATATTACGGACTTTCTGATGATAAAAAAGTTGCAGCACTAAAAGCAGCACTTAATTCATTAAAATGAAAAGATTAAAATAGATTTTAAAAAAATTAGCACTTTTTATTGGAGAGTGCTAATTTTTATTATATAATTTTATTTATTGTATAATTGAATAATTAAATTAAGCAAAGGGGAGATATGCAAAATAAAACAAAAAACAAAATGTTATTATTAAATTTCGATGAAGTCTTTCTTTTTACTAAAAAAGTAATTAGACTAGATGAACAAGAATTTAAATTTTTATGAAAAGAAAGGGAAAAATACGGGGAAAATAACGATTTAAGTGAAGGTTTTCCTGTGGTTATTTCTCATTTTGATTTATGAATCGACTCTACAATGAATATGGAAGTAATTCCTGATGAAGAAAAAGTTGGTATAGTTTGAAGAATAATTGATATAAAAAGAGAAATGAAAACTTTTGTCGAATTAAATATGTTGCCAACAGCTCAAAAGGTTAAAATTAATTCTTTTTCTCCGGTAGATAAAAGTTTTAGTAGAATTATTGGTCAAGATGTTGATGCAGAATTTATAAAGTTTAATTCTTCTAGTCTTGGTGCTGTAAAAGCTGGTATTAGAAAAATGGAAGAAGAATTTTCAAATCATTCTTTTTTAAAACCAATTAAAGAATTTTTTGAACCACTTTTTTCATTAAAAAATTTAATGGATGAAAATGAAATCATTTTTCCGCTTTTAGCAATTGCTGAAGAAGTAGATTTACCAAAAGAATATAAAAAACGTTTAATTTTTGCAACAGATAATTTACAAAGATTAGCAGCAATGGCAGATTTTATTAATAGTTTAATTCAAGAAAGAGCAATTGTTAATGAAATAGAAAATAAAATGAAAAAAACTCTTGATAAACAACAAAAAGAATTTATTTTAAGAGAAAAAATGAGAGCAATTCGTCAAACATTAGGTGATGAAGATTCTCAAGAAGAAAAAAATGAAAAAGAATTGTTTAAAAAGGATGATGAAAATAAATTTCCTTTAGAAGTAAGAGAAATAATTAAAAATGAAACAAGAAAATTAAAAGGAATGTTGTCTAGCTCTCCTGAAGCCAATGTAACTAAAAATTATTTAGATTTAATTTATAATTTACCTTGAAGAAAAGTAAAAATTGATCATTTAGACATAGAACAAGCATCCAAGGAATTAGCAAAAAAACACTTTGGTTTAAAAGATGTTAAAGAAAGAATTTTAGAATTTCTTGCTGTTTTAACAAACATAAAAAACAAAAATGATGAGAAAAAATTAAATATTATTAAGCCATTGCCTACAGAAAATGCCGCTTTAGATTTAAGTTTATTTGATAAACATTCTAATAAATTAAATAATAATATGCCTATTTTAACTTTAGTTGGTCCTCCAGGAACAGGAAAAACTTCTATTGCTCAATCTATTTCTGACGCCATTGGAAGAAAAATGATAAAAATTTCTCTTGGTGGAGTTAGAGATGAATCAGAAATTAGAGGACATAGAAGAACTTATGTTGGAGCTATGCCAGGAAAAATAATTAATGCAATTAAAAAAGCAGGTGTTTCTAACCCAGTTATCTTATTAGATGAAATTGATAAAATGTCTTCAGATTTTAGAGGAGATCCTGCATCAGCAATGCTAGAGGTTTTAGATCCAGAGCAAAACAAATTTTTCCAAGATCATTATTTAGAAACAGAATATGATTTATCTAAAGTTATTTTTATTGCAACAGCAAATTACTTTGATGGTATTCCCGAAGCTCTTGCAGATAGAATGGAAATTATTGAATTATCTTCCTATACTTTATTAGAGAAAAAAGAAATTGCTAAAAATCATTTATTAGATAAAGTTTTAAGCGAAACTCAATTAGATAAAAAATACTTTAATATCGATTTAGAAACAATTGAATATATTATTAAATCTTATACAAGAGAAGCGGGAGTAAGGGATTTAAAAAGAAATTTAGATAAAATTGCTAGAAAAATTATCGTTAAACTCTTAAAAAATGAAATTAGCAAAGACAAAGATTTTATAGTTGATAAAAAAGTTGTAACAGATATGCTTGGAATTGAAAAATTCTCAGATGATATAAACGAAACTAAACCACAAATAGGGATAGTTAACGGACTAGCTTATACTGCTTATGGTGGTTCAACATTGTCAATTGAAGTTAATACCGTTCCTTCTACAAAAGCTGAAATCAAATTAACTGGTCAATTAAAAGATGTTATGAGAGAATCTGCAGAAATAGCTATTAGTTATGTTCGTGCAAATGCTAAAGAATTTGGTATTGATTTTGATTTTGAAAATAATCAAATTCACATCCACGTACCTGAAGGAGCTGTTCCAAAAGATGGACCTTCTGCTGGTGTAACTTTCACTACCGCAATTATTTCTGCTTTAGCTAAAAAACCTGTTTCTCCAACAATTGGAATGACAGGAGAGATAACATTAAGAGGAAAAGTATTAGCAATTGGTGGTCTAAAAGAAAAAACTCTTGCAGCATATAAATTTGGTATTAAAACTATTTTCATTCCTAAAGATAATGAAAAAAATATTGTTGATCTAGCTGAAGAAGTTAAAGAAAATATTACTTTCCACCCAGTTTCTAACTATCAAGAAATTTACAATTATATTTTTAAATCTCAAACAAAAAATAAATAATTTAAAAACAAAAATTCAACCAAAATCATAATGGTTGATTTTTTATTTAATGAATACCTTTTTTCAAAAAGTTAAAATAATATTAAAAAAACAATTTTTTATTTTGTTTTTTACCAAAAAAATATAAAATTATACATATGAAAAAGCTTGATAAAATTACACCTTGAAAAGAAAACTTTGCACAGTGATATGTGGATGTTATAAAAAACGGAGAATTAATAGAATATGGTCCTGTAAAAGGAACTATAATCTTTAAACCTAATTCTTATGCTATTTGAGAAAATATTCAAACAGAAATGAATAAATTATTTAAAGAAAAAGGAATTCAAAATGTTTATTTACCAATGCTAATTCCTGATTTCTTTATTAATACAGAAAAAGAGCATGTGGCAGGTTTTGCTCCTGAACTTGTTACTGTAACACATATTGGTGATAAAAAATTACACAATAACCTGTATATTAGACCTACTAGTGAAGTTTTATTTGCTGATTTGTTTAAAAAAAATATTGAATCTTATAAGGATATGCCTTTGATTTATAACCAATGAACTTCAGTTATGAGATGAGAAAAAACAACAAATCCTTTTTTAAGAACTAGTGAATTTTTATGACAAGAAGGACATACTGTTCACTCCGATGCAATGGAAGCTAGAAAATTCACAAGAGACATGATTAAACTTTATGAAAGATTTTTAAAAAAATATTTAGCTATTCCTACAGTTGTTGGTAAAAAAACACCAAGAGAAAAATTTGCAGGTGCTTGTTCTACTTATACAATTGAAGCTATGATGAAGGATGGAAAAGCACTTCAATCAGGAACTTCCCATTATTTAGCTCAAAATTTTTCACGTGCTTTCAAAATTATTTTTACAAATAAAGATAATAAAGATGAATTTGCTTATCAAACATCTTGAGGTTTATCCACAAGATTATTAGGTGCTTTAATTATGACTCACGGAGATGATTCTGGAATTGTAATTCCACCAAGAATAGCTCCAATTCAAGTTGATATTCTCGAACTTTTTGCAAATAAAAATCCACAAGTGTCAAAAACAGTAAATCAACTAGAAAAATGACTAGCTAAAAAACTAAAAGTTAGAGTAGATAGAAGCGATAATCAACCAGGATATAAAGCGGCTAATTCAGAAATTCAAGGAGTTCCTATTAGAGTGGAAGTAGGACCTAAAGATGTTGAAGAAGGTGTAGTTACAGTAGTTAGAAGAGATACATTACAAAAAGAAAAAGTAAAAATTTCTATTTTAAGAGATTATCTTGAAGACAAATTAATTGAAATTCAAGATAGTATGTATCAAAGAGCTAAAAAAAGACTTGAAGACAATACAGTAGTTGTAAATAACTATGAAGATTTCAAAAAAGAAATTGCTAAAAATAAATTTGTCATTACTGCATTTAATGGCGATGAAAAAGAAGAAGAAATGATTCAAAAAGAAACTGGTGCTACTTCTAGATGTATTCCATTTAAATATTTAAAGCCAGTTGATGAAGGATTATGTATGTTTTCACAAAAACCTTCAAAAAGATATGTTCTTTTTGCAAAAGCTTACTAAAAAACACAAGTTTAAATAACTTGTGTTTTTCTTTGTTTATGTTCAAATAATTATTTATCACTATTTTGGTTATTTGATTCGTTTTTGTTTTGTTTTTCTGTATTTTTGGTATTTTTATGTTTTTCTTTTTTTTCAATTTTAGTTTGCACTTTTGATAAAAATGCTCCTGCAATAACCCCGGAAGGGATTGCAAAGATAGCTATACCTATAATTGACATAATTACTACTAAACTTCTAGCAATATCTGAATGGGGAGTTATATCTCCATACCCAATAGTTGTTAAAGTAATAGTTGTAAAATAAATAGCCTTAGGAAACGTATTTACATAACTACCTAAATCTTCTTCTGGTATTTTATTGTTTTTAATATAATCTAATTCTGCATCTAAAATAATTAAAGAGAAAAGCAAAATAACAATTATTATAAAAACAAAGATATTGGTTAAAATTGTTTTTTGTGTTTTAAAAACAGAAAATAATGAAGAAAATGATGAAAATAAATTTAATAATAAAATTATTCTAATCATTCTTAAAAATTTAAAACTTTTTAATAATGTTATTCAAGAAATATTTAATTCTGTTGGTGTTAATAAATCAATAGAATATAATGAAGGCAATATTGATAATATTAAATTAAAAGATAAGACAGAAAATACAAAGAAAATTCTTGGATATTTATGTTTTTTTACATTTCTAACAGGAGCACTTCACATTCATAAAAGATAATCAAATATCATTAAAAAGAATGTGAACACTTCCATAAACCCTACTAAATGTTTAATTCCTGAAGAATCGTTATTATTTAAGTAAAGTGCTAAAATTGTGGTACTGAAAATAGAAAGAATAGAAAAGAAGAAAATCACTGAAAAATATATTATTTTAGTTATTTTAACTTTTTGTTGATGTTCGTCTTTAATACCTTTCATATTTTCTCTAGTAGCAACTATATTATCTAAAATAGTTAGAAAATAGTCACTTTTTAAAAAAAATAATTTGTTTTTCATAATTGTATTATACTAAAATGTAATAAAATTATATAAATATGAAAGATAAAATAATTTTTATAAAAAAAGAAGAAAATTTAGAAGATATAGTAAATTATATTTTCCAATTTAATTGAAAATATTTATATTTAAATGGAGATTTAGGAGCAGGAAAAACAACATTGACAAAATTAATTGCTAAAAAGTTAGGTATTAAAGAAAACGTGGTTTCTCCCACTTTTAACAAAATGAAAGTATATTCTAATTTAATACATATCGATGCTTATAATCTGTTAGGTGATTTAGAAGAATTTGAAGATTATTTTGAAGATAAAAAAGTTATAATTGAATGATCTAAAAATTTAAATTTAGATTATGAAAATTTTATTGCTATTGATATAAAATTTTCAAACAATGAAAGAATTTATGAAATTACTATAAATACGGGGGATTAAAATGAAAATTTTTATAGATACAACATTAAATGATTTAGTTGTTGCTCTTTTTAATTCTCAATACAAACTTATTGATTATGTATTAGAAACTGAATTAAAAGAAAAATCAGAAAAATTGCCATTAGTTTTTAAAAACCTTTTAAAAAGAAACTATATTAGCTTACAAAATATTAATAGTTTTTACATTAATTTAGGTCCAGGAACGTTCACAGGAAGTAGGATAGCTTTAGTTTTTTGTCGTACCATTTCACAATTAAGCAACATTAATATTTACACAACTTCTAGTTTTAATTTAGTGTCTTTACATACAAAAAATAAAGAAATTGCATATATTGATGCTCGTGGTAAATCTTCTTATAAAGCATTTGTTCAAAAAGGGAAAATCCTTTCAGATATTGAAGTGGTTGAAAGAAATCAAAACTGAGCAATTGATTATTTAGATGTAATAAATAATTTCTTTGATTATCAAAAATTATTTAAACTAGAAGAAAATTTGCTTGAAATTCAACCAATTTATGTAAAAAAACCACATATTGGTTAAATGTAAAAAAAGATAATAAAAATTTAAAATTAAGAAAAAATATGATAGAATTATTTTGTTAGACAAAAGAGGAGAAAAATGAAAAGAAATATTTTTATTAAGAATCGTAAAAATATTATTACTATTATTAGTAATAAACTTTTCGTTTTTCAAGTAAATTAATTTTTTAAAAAATAATAAAAATAATATTAATATTATTATTATCAGAATTTAAACAATTAATAAAAATTTACTTGAAAAAGTAAATTTTTTGTTTAGCAAATAAAATAAAGGAGGAAAAAAATGCAAGAATTATATAATTTTGATATGGTATCACCTATGACATTAGAAAGAGTTGCGATAGCTGATAAAGATTTTAATTATGGTGAATATATGATGGCAAAAAAACTTAAAACATTTATATGTGTAACTGTAATTTGTAGATAAATGAGACAGATAGCACAAAAAGTAAAATTTTTATCAAATAAATGGGAAAAAACTAATATTTTTCCCTTTTATTATTATATTGTAAAAAATCAAATCCTTCCAGATGAAGGATGAAAAATTCATATATCAGCTACTTTGCAAAATTATAAAGAAATTTTATATTTAGCATCAGAAATTTTAAAAAGAAATTTAGTTAGTTTTAAATTTATAAAAAGTTTAAATGTTTTTAAAGAAACATTAACTTCAAAATCTTTAAATAATTTAACAGGTAAATTTATAACAATATATCCACAAGATGAAAAAACAGCTAAAAAAATAATATTAGTTTTATATGAAAAATTTAAAAAATTTTCTGCTCCTTTAACATATACAGATAGACAATACAAAAAAAGTATAATCCATTATAGATGGGGAAGTGTTTCTAAAGAAAAAAAGGAAGATTATAATAATATAATAAAAAAATACAAACCAGATTCAATCAAGGATTTATTTAAAATCACTTCTAAAATTAAAAAAGACTTAAATGGTTATAAGTTAATAGGATTGATTACTTTTGATTCATTTTCTAATATTTGATTATCAGAAAAAGAAAATAAGTTTTTTATTATAAAAGAATCTAAAAGACATTTTTTAAATAATTTCAACATAAAAATTAGAAAAAATGAGTTTTTTATATCTAAAAAAGAAAAAAAAGAATATTTTCCTAAATCAATAGAGTATTTTTGAAACAAACAAAGCTATTTTTTTGTTTATGAATTTAAAAAAGGAGAAAATTTTTATAAATTAAAATGAAAATATAATTTACTTTTACCTGAGAACAGAAATTTTGATGAATCTAATTATATTTGTTTATTAAAAAAAATAACTGATTTTAAAAAATATTTAGAAAATTCAAAATTAATACTCAATGATGTTAAATTAGATAATTTTGTTTTAAATGAAAAAACAAAAGAAATCAGTTTTATAGATTTAGAAACTTCTTTTTATACATATTCAAAAGAAAAAATTAAAATTAAATCTATTTATGATCAAAATATCAAAAATTCGAAAGAAAAAGATTTAAATAAATTATATTTAATGTTTGCAGATTTCTTTTTTGATTACAATAAAGAAATAGATAAAAACTTATTTTTTTCTTGTTTATTAGAAAAAAATAATAATTATATTTTAAAAAAATTTATATTGGAATTTAATAAAAATTTTAATAAAAAAATTAAACTAAAAAATTTACATTATAAAACATCTATTAATAAAATAGAAAAAATTTTAGAATTTAAAAATACTTTATCTTTTAATTTTGAAAAAAATAATATTGTTTTTATTTTACAATTTATTAGCAATTTTTTAAATGATAAAAATTTTTTATTTAATGACATTTTATTAAAAATAAAAGACTCAAAAAAAATAATGGATAAAGATTCAATAGAAAAAGAAATAGATGTTTGATTAAATAGCGTTATGACAAATATTGATGATCATTTATTATATAATAATGGTCAAAATTTATCTATTTATCTAATAGATGGAACAGCAGGTATAATTTTTATTTTAATGTATTTTAAAGTGATGTTTAATATAAATAAATATGATAATTTCATAAATAAAATATGTGTAAATATCAATTATTTTTTTACAAGAAAAATTTCTATAGGTAGAGGTTTTTTAGGTATAATACTTATTTTGTTTTTATACAATAAATTATTTAATAAAAAAGAAAATTCTTTAATTGAAGAAATAAAATTTATTGAATTTGCATTAAAAAATAAAAAAATTATTGATTTTAATGGAAAAGAAGTAGATAATTCATTTTTATTTGGTTATAGCGGTATAAAGTTTTTAATTTATTTATTAAAAGAAAGAGAGGAATAATGAAAAAATATTTTAGTAATAAATGAATAATCATATTTTTTACAATTTTTTATTTATTTACTATATTAAGTTCATCTCTATTAGTTTTATATTTGGTAAACTTAATAAATTCAATAGAACAAAAAAATTGGGAAGAATATAATAAATTTATTATTGCAAATACAGTTTTATCATCTTTATTTGTAATTTCAACGTTTTGTTATTTATTTTTTAAAAATAAATTAAATATGAAAATAAATCAAACATTAACAAAAGATGCTATTACAAAAATTTCTTCCATTTCTAATTATGAAATAGAGAAAAATAAAGAAGGAAAATATTTAATTTGAATTAAAGAAAGAATTCCTGAAATTACTAGTTTAGTTTTTGAACATTCCTTAGAAGGTTTTTTAAAAACTTTAACTAATATTGTAGTTTTAATAATTATGTTTTTTATAAGTTGAAAACTTGCTTTAATAGGAATTGCAGTTTTAATTTTAGCGTTTATAATTCCTTTATTTTTAAGTATTTTAGCAGGTAAAATTAATGAAAAATATGTTGTAAATCAAGAAAATCTTATTTCTTCTTTACAGACAGTTTTCAATGGTTTTAAAATTTTATATTATTTAAATAAAGAAGAAAAAATTATTAAATTGGTTAATTCGATTTTGAATAATTGAATAAAAGAAATAAATACTAAAAAATCTAAAGTAATTTTACTTGAACTAATTAATAGTTTTTTTCAAATTATTTCATCAATATTATTGCTTTTTATAACAGGCTATTTTATTTTTTATCTAAATGAACCTGTGGGAACCATTTTTGTTATACCTTCTTTCTTTATGGGATTTGCTCATAATTTTAGAGAAATAATTATGCTGCTTCAATATTTTGGAACTTATAAAGAATATATTAAAGAATTTACAGGTGCAAAAGAAATTACTAAAGAAAATATTGTAAAACAAAATATAGATAAAATCGAAGTAGAATCTCTTGATTTTAACTATGAAGAAAAAGAAATTTTCAAAAATTTTAATTTTACTTTTGAAAAAGGTAAAAAATATGCTCTTATAGGAAAATCGGGATCAGGAAAATCTACCTTGTTAAATATTTTATTAAAACAAATTGATGATTATAAAGGAAATATCCGTATAAATGGAAAAGATTTAAGAGAAATTAATATAAATAATTTAAAAGAAAATTTAATGTTTTTATCTAATAGAGAAGAATTATTTTTTGATTCTATTTATAATAATATTTCTCTTTGAGAAGAGAATCAAGAGCAAAAAGTTCAACAAGCATTATTAAAAGTAAATTTAGAAAATTTAGATTTAAATAGAGAACTTAAAGAAGATGATGAATTATCTGTTGGAGAAAAACAAAGAATTAACATTGCAAGATATTTCTTTAAAAACCCAGATTTATTAATTTTGGATGAAGCAATGTCTAATATTGATGAGAAAAATGCAAAAATAATTTTAGAAAATATTTTTAAAAACAATCCTAATTTACTATTTATAAATTGCACACATCATCTTAAAAATCCAGACTTTTATGATCACGTTATTGAACTAAAAGGAGATCAAAATGAATAAAACATTAAAAAATATGAAATTTACTTTTTTTGTTTTTCTAATTTGTTCTATTTTAATAAGTGTTATAGAAATGGTTCTCTCAATTATTGAAGGTTATGCAATTGATAGTGTTTTAAAAACCTTGTCATTTATTAAAAATGATCCTTTTTTAACTTTTGGTACCTTAATAATAATATTAATTTTAGCAAATGTGGTTTTATTAGTAAGTAATTATTTTTACTTTACTTTTCATAATAAACTATTGCTTTATGTTGCAAAAAGTATTTCTAAAAACTTTTATAGTGATTTTTTAAATACTAATGCAAAAGGAATGAAAAAATATAGTCCAGATTTAGCTTTTAATTCAATTATAAATAATGGTAGTGCAATTACATATCAATCCATCATTCCTTTAGCACAGTTAACTGCAATATTAGTAAATTTACTATTTATTTTCTTATTTTTTGGAATAACTAATTGAGTAATTTTATTAATAGTTTTAGCAATTTTTACTTTAAGCACCATTCCAAATCTAATTTCAGTTAAAAAAGCAAAAATGTATACAGAACAAAAACAAATTTCTTTTAATCAACTATCTTCTAAACTTACTTATTGAATAGATAGATATACTGTTTTATATTATGCTAATAAAGAAAATATGCTTTATTCCTTTATAGAAAAAGAAATTTTAGATTATTATTTAAAAACTTATAAAAGAGAAAGATTTAATATTTTTAATAACAGTCTTTCACAATTTGTTGTTGAAGCAGGTGAAATAATAGGAATAATTATTTTGGTATTTATATATTTTAAAAATGATTCTTCTGTAAGTATAGGAATGATTTATATTTTTAAAAAAGTTATTGAAAATTCTAAAACTGAATTTTTAGATTTTATTTCTGAATTTAAAAAAATTGTTGCTTCAAAAGAAATTTATAAACTTTTAGAAACAAATCTTGAAAAAGAAGAAAATCAATTAAAACTCGCTTCAATAGAGCAAATAGAAATTAAAAATTTAAATTTAAGCTTTGATAATAAAGTAATTTTTAAAGATTTCAATCAAACCTTTTCTAAAGGGCAAAAATATGCATTAATTGGTGCTTCTGGTTCTGGTAAATCAACACTTCTTAGCATTTTATTAAATGATTTAGACAATTATCAAGGACAAGTTCTTATTAACAATCAAGATATAAAAAAATTCAATGACAAAAGTATAAAAAATGCTATTTCTTACTTGGATAATCAAAATTTTGTTTTTGACAAAAATGTTTCTGAAAATGTTTCCTTGCTTGAAAATGATGAGCAAAAAATAAAAGAAGCATTAGAATTTGTGGGTTTAAATAAAGAATTAGAGCCAAATGCATTTTCTAGTGATTTTGATAGTTTTACATCTTTATCTTTAGGACAAAAACAAAGACTTGCACTTTCTAGATTAATTTACTTTAATAAAGATTTTATTATTTTAGATGAATCATTATCTAATTTAAATAAAGAATTAGCACAGCAAATTTTAAATAAATTTTTAGATAGCAATAAAACTTTAATTTATGTATCACATCATTTAGATTTAAAACAATTAAATAAATTTAATAAAATAATAAATTTAAATGAAATATAATAAAATCAAGAACACTAAATAAGTGTTCTTTTCTTATTATTTTTTTAATAAATATACCTCTAAAAATAAATTTAAAAAAAATTATTAAAAAATATTTTGATTTTTTTATTTTATGTTATAATTTTCAACGGAGAAGTAGCTCAGCTTGGCAGAGCGCTACGTTTGGGTCGTAGTGGTCGCAGGTTCAAATCCTGTCTTCTTCACCATGGGGGGGTAGCTCACTTGGCTAGAGCGCCTGCCTTGCACGCAGGAGGTAGAGGGTTCGACTCCCTTCCTCTCCACCATGGCTCTGTAGCTCAGTTGGTTAGAGCGTTCGGTTCATACCCGAAAGGTCAAGAGTTCGACTCTCTTCGGAGCCACCATATGGAAATCCAGCGGGTTTATTTTGGACCTATAGCTCAGTTGGTTAGAGCAACCGGCTCATAACCGGTCGGTCACTGGTTCGAGTCCAGTTGGGTCCACCATGGGCAATTACCCAAGAGGCTGAAGGGACTAGTCTTGAAAACTAGCAGGGGCTTCACCGCCCGCGGGGGTTCAAATCCCTCATTGCCCGCCATTTATTATTAAATAAGGTAATAACTTAAAAATAATTCCAATGTTGTCAATTTACAACATTTATATAGCGGAGTGGAGCAGTTGGTAGCTCGTCGGGCTCATAACCCGAAGGCCATAGGTTCGAGTCCTATCTCCGCAACCAACGGTTCAGTGGTAAAGTGGTTTAATACGTCTCCCTGTCACGGAGAAGATCGCGGGTTCGATCCCCGTCTGGACCGCCATGGCTCTGTAGCTCAGTAGGTAGAGCAACGGATTGAAGCTCCGTGTGTCACTGGTTCGATTCCTGTCGGAGCCACCATTTCAAAAAATGACCTCACCTTTTGAAGGTGATTTTTTTTATTCTTTTTTAAAAAGAATCATTAAATAAAAATGTAATTAAATCAGATAAATAAAAACCGTTTTACCCCATAAAACAGGCATAAACGGTTTTTTAATTATCTAAACTGAGAAACTAATAAAAATAAAAATCAATCTTAATAGATTGAAATATTTCTTATTTTAAAAGTAACTTAATGAATGAATGATTTTCTACCACTTCTTCTACATGTGTTGCTTCGTGAGAGTGGAAAGAAAGCATCATTAAAGTTCCTATAATTCCAATAGCAAAGAATATTAATGATCAATATCATTCTTTTTTTGAACCATTTCTCAAGTGAATGAATTCCGGAACAAGTTCTATTACAACAACAAAAGTTAGAATAGAACCACCAGAAGCATTTATTATTGGTAATAATCATCAAATTGTTTGTAAATGTCTATTTATAAATGCTCCTATAGTCATAATAGGAATTAATAAAAGAGTAGTTAATAAATTATAAATAACTGCTTTTTTAATTGTTTGACCATATTGTACTTGTCTATAATAAACAATTAAAATTTCAATTACAATGTGAATGTTAAATGTAACAATTAAACCTGCATTAATATCTTCACCTACACTTATTCTTGAGACAGTAGCTCCTAAAATAAATCCATCAATTGTTCTATGTGATAAAAGCAATAATATAGCTAATCAAGCAGATTTAGGATTATCGATATCACTAAAGTTTATAATGTGGTCGCTATGACCATGTTCATTATGGTCTTTGTGAACATCAGAAACACCAAAAAAACGCACAAAAATATATCTAACAATAAAAATAGTACCAATTCCAATAATTGCTCCTGAACCAATTATTGCTAAAGTCAATAATTGTTCATTATAAACACTTTTACTTAGAAAATCTTTCAATTCATCTTGATGATGAATTTTGTGTTCGATGGTATCAAAACCTTCTCTTAAAAATCCTACTGTTCCTATAATAATTAGCATTCCTGCACTTAGGGCATATAAGTAAATATTTGAACTTCTTTTAATAGTTGGTTTTAATTTAGCAATTAGTAAAACCATTGTAATTGGTACTATTAATAATATTGATATATATATTAATAGATTAACAAAAATTGCTAAATCAATATTTCCATTAAAAGACTCAGCTTTATATGGGAACATATTTTCCTTTCTACATTAAAATTAATTATAAATTTTAGCATATTTTTTAATTAAACAAGTATAATTAACCTATGAAATTTCCAAAATTATTATTTTTAGATTTAGATGGAACACTTTTAGATAAAGGTATAGGTGTTTGAGCTAAAATGAGTGAAAAAAATAAAGATGCTGTTTTAGAATATTCAAAACAATATCCTGTTGTTATTTCAACAGGTAGAACCTTTAATCATGAAGTAGAAAAAATAGCTAAATCAGTTAATGCTAAATTTATAGTATGTCAAAACGGTTCCATTATACTTGACAAAAATTTTAAGGAAATTCAAAACTATAAAATTTCTCAAGAAGTAATTAAACAAATTTTGGATGAAGTAATTAATCAAAAACTTACTTTTGTTGCAAATCCTGGATCAATAGTTTATGGACGTGGTTTTTGAAATAAAATATATTCTTTATTTTCTCACTTTAGTCATAAAGACTATGAAGAGTTTGAAATCAAAGAATTAAATAAAATTCTTGTAATAGGACATTCAAAAAAGAAAATTAAAAATTTATTTAATGATTTAACAACTAAATTTCATAACCAAATAGACGCAAGAATTGTGGGTAAAAATTACGCAATTGAAATTACAAGACATGATTGTTCAAAAGGAGAAGCAGCAAAAACCATAGCAGAATTTTTAAATATTGATTTAAAAGAATCAATGCACATTGGCGATTCTATGAACGATTCTACAACAAAAAATATTGTAGGTACTTTAGTAGCAATGAAAAGTGGTTCTAAAAGGTTGCAAGAAATTGCGGATGTCGTAGGACCGAGAAAACAGAACGGCGGAGTATCAAAAATACTAAAATCATTTAAATAAAAAAATAAATATTAGTCAAAACATAATAAAAAAATACGGAATCCTAAAAAAAGAATATTCCGTATTTTTCTTAAATCAAAATCTAATTTATTAAAAAATTGAAAAATTTTGATTATTTTTTTGAATAATTATGAATTTTTTTAAATAAAATGATATAATTTAAATATATGAGTAAAGTGGTTATCAAAAATTTGATTAAAATTTACAATAAAAATAAAATGTTAAATAATATTCTATTTAAAATGAAATTTAAAAGTTTTTATTTAGTATCAAAAATAGCAGTTTTATCAGAAATACTATTTTAAAAGAAGACAAAATAATGGTAATTATGATAGTGAAATTTTATTAATAACAAGTTTTTAAAAATAAAACTAAAATGATATTTTGTAAAATTTCGAAATAATATTAACTACATTACAAATATATTTTATTGAGTAAAAAGGAGTAAATAATGAAAAAAATAATATTTAGTTTAACAGCAGCAACTTATGTTGCTTTACCAGTGATTTCTGTTTCTGCTTTTGGTGATTCAGAAACAGGACATTTATATGTAATAGAAATAAATGGTGTGCCTAAATCATTTAGAAATCATCAAGAAATTTTAAATGAATTGTTAAAAATAGGAAACAGAAGATTTACAAGTGCAATTGGTCTTAAAGATACAAATAATCAATATGGTCAAGTTTTTCTTGAACCAGAAAAACTTTATAAATATGATCGAGAAAAAATAAAACCTGCATACAGAGATATTTTTGGAAATTACGTTGATAATCAAAGACTTGCAATTGATTCATATATTTCTGAAAACAGAATAGTTAAAAAATACTTTGATAGTTTCAACAATCCTTTTGATACTCAAGAAGAAGCGCAGTTAAGCATAGTTGAAGCAATTAAAGAAAATTTAACTTACAATCCGTTTTATGAATTTAAAGTTAAAGAAGTAAATCAACCAGAATATGATTTAAAAATCAATCCATTTATACAGGATGATATAGATAAATTGAGAGATATTTTAGCAAAAGAAAATGTAATTATACGTCATAAAGATGATTTAGAAAATGTAAAAATTAATCAGGAAAAACAAGGAATTACACTAAATGGAAATGACTATATTTATCATAGAGACAATACTGATTTAGAAAATTATTTAGAAAATGTTATGAATAATTTTATTGATGATTTATTTGATATGAAAAACGAAAAAGTCTTTAAACTACAATTTAAATTAGTTGAAACAAAAGGTGATAAAAACAAAACAAATAGTGGTTTTGAAGTTTCAATTAATGATAATGAAAGCAATTGATCTATTATTCAAAATGATGAAAATGGTCTTACTTTAGAAAAAAATGTTAGTCAAAATTATATAGATAAATATAATGTAGAAAATGTTTTAGAAACAATGAAAAATTCTAATGATTATTTTACAACGGATTTAGAACAGAAATATAATTTTTTTGTAAATAAAGTTGGAGATGTTACACTTAGACTCAAAGATAAAAACTTTTTATCAATAAATAATATGAATATAAAAACAAAAACCAAATGAAAACTAGATGAACAAGCAATTGTAAGATATTTTGGTTTTTCTAAAGCACCAGTAAGTATTTTAGATTCTTATGATTCAGCACAAGCATGAAATAATTTTAATATAGAAGTTAACTTAAAATTAGATACAAATAAATTAAAAAGAGTTTTTGAAAATAGAATTAAAAATCTAAATGTAAAAATTTTAAAACAGCAAATGATTTCAACATTAGAGAAAATGTTGAAAAATAATTCTCAATTAAAAGAAAAATATAAAGAATTTAACAATGATTTAGTTTTAGATTTAAATATGAAAAAAATATTAATTAAAAGTATTGAAGAAAAACGTAATAATTTAACATCTAATTATGATTCTGTATTTTATAATATAAACAATTTAATTTCTAAAACTGGAGTGAAAAAAACTAAAGAAAAGATAAATAATTTTAATATTTTAATGAAAAGTAAAATAATTAATAGTATTAAAGACATAAATAATAAAAAATATAAAATATTTATGAAAAGCAAATTCTTTTCTTTAAATGATAAATTTGTTTATAAAAATCAAAATAATATATCATTATTTGAAAATATTGAAAAAAATGATTATACAATTATTAATCATCAAAAATTAATAAAAAATCCATTTAATAATCAAAAAATAAAATACATAAATAAAACAGATTCAACTATAAATGGATTAAATCAATTAAGAAACATTTGATTAGATTATTATGAAAATAACAAAACTAAAAAAGATGAAAAATTGCTTAATATTTTAAAAAATTTTAATCAATACTTTTGAAAAAACAAAGAATTTTTATTTTTAGAAAATACCAAAATAGGAATTTTAAAAAACTTTATTTCAATAGATGATGCAGAGAAAAAAATCTACAATTATAATTCAAGATATACCAATATTACAGAATTAGCTAATCAAACTGAAGAATCGAATTTAGAAGAATATCTTTTAAAAAGAATGAAACCAAAAGAAAGATATTATATCCCAGGATTAAAAAGCACCCTTATTTCTAGAGGGCAACCTTTTAGAGAAGAATTATTTGAATTTAATGATCCTAAAATTTTCCAATTGAACTACAGATTAATTCTTGGAAAATTAATTCTTCCTGTAGCAGAAAGAAGATTTTATGTAGAAGATAACAAATCTATTGAAATAAAATCTAACTATTATAATTTGTGAACCATAGATTTAAATAATCAAGAATTATTCTTTGATTCTCAAGAAGGAATGATGTCATATCTAAGAGATTACATAAAATATAGAGCTAAAAAAATAGAAGGGACTAAATAATGAAAAAGAAAATATTATTAACTAGTGCAGCAATCCTAGCTTTTGCTTCTGTAAATTTGGTAGTAAGTTGTAATCATGAAGAAAAATCAAAAGAACCAAATTTTCCAAAAACGCCAAGACAACAAAAATATGAAGAACTTTTTAATAAATATAAAGAAAAATACGTGGGAAGTGATAATTATGTATTTGATGATTTTGAAGAATTTGATTTCAATAATCAAGATTACTATGAAATAATCAATATTGATAAATTATTAGAATTTAAGCCTACTTATGAATATGTAAAATTAGAAAAATTTAATAACGAAAATATTTTTATATATTTTAAACAAGAAAAAACTGAATTTTTTTATAAGTGATTATTTGATTTTAGATTTAAATTTCAAGTTTATAAGGACGTTATTGACAAATTTGTGCCAAACAAAAAAATAAAATATAAGAATGGAAAAGATGTTTATTTAGTAAAAGAAAGCAAATATAAATTTAAATTTAATTTTTCTCAAAGCGATAAAGATTATAATGAAGTTTTTTCGATTGATAATTCTATTATGGAAGAATTATTATCAATTCCAAATGTAAATATTGAAGGAAGATTTGCTTTTAACAACGAACTTTATTTACCTAAAGAATATAAAAATAATTATTTTTCTAAAATAAATTTATTATCTAATTTTGGTTTTTCTGAATACGAAGATAATGAAAATTATAAATGATTTTCTATTCCAAAACCTAAAATAGAAAAATTCATACCGGGTATTTCACAAAAAGAAATTGATAAGTTTAATTCTTCATTGCCTATAATAAACGTATTTACAACAGAAAATTTAGGTTTTACATCTCGAAATTATTTAAATGACTGATATAACATTGAAAATGATTTAAATGCAAGAGAAAATGTTGAAACAATTGCAAATCAAGATTCAGAAAATTTTTATGATTATGATTTAACTTTTTCTAGAGAAAGAAAAATACAAGATTATGATGTAAAAACAGATGAAAAAAGAGAATATATTAAAAAAGATTCTATTCATTTTATACTTTCTAGACCGCTTAAGATTATATCTACTGAAGGAAAAAATGAAAAAAGAACAGGCTAATTCTTTTCAAAATGATTTTTTTTATTTTTAGAAAATACTAAAATCATTTAAATAGATAAATTTGTTGTATAATTAAATACGTAATTATACAAGGCACCATAGCCAAACGGCCAAGGCATGGGTCTGCAACACCCTGATTACCGGTTCGAATCCGGTTGGTGCCTCCAAATTGCGCCCGTAGCTCAACTGGACAGAGTGTTTGGTTACGGCCCAAAAGGTTAGGGGTTCGACTCCTCTCGGGCGCGCCAAATCACCTTATTGACCATAAAGGAAATTTTTAAAAAGTTTCCTTTTTTCTTATTTGTTTTTCTATATAATTAAATTATGGAAATGAAAATAAAATATAATTATAAATTACATAATATTACTGAATATTCTTTTTTGGAATCAACAATTACAATAGATAAACTTATTTATTTTGCTAAAGAAAATAATTTTTCTTATGCATCTATTTGTGATAGAAATAATATGTTTGGAGTAGCAAAATTAATTGATGAGTGTCAAAAAAATAATTTAAAACCCATAATTGGAATAGATTTAGATGTAGAAAAATATAGATTTTTAATTTTTTCTAAAAATTATAAAGGTTACTTAAAATTAAGTAAATTAAGTTCTGAATTTTTTGCAAAAAAAGAGATTTTTATTTCTGATTTAGATGATGAAAATTTGATAGTTATTGACCATTTTGATTATGGTTTTTATGCAACAAATAAAGAAGTTCCAAATATCGTTAACTTCTACAAAAATAGTAAGGAAATAAATGATGAAAAAACTGTTTTTATAAAGGAAAATCGCCTATTTTTAGAAAAAGATAGAGATGTTTTATCTACACTTTTTTCAATTAATAATAAAGAAATAAAAAATGATTTCTTTGCTTTGTGTGAGCAGGATGAAATAAATGAAAAAAACAATAAAAATATAGAAAAAATTATAGATGATATTAATATAATTTTTCCAACACAACTAAATCCTTTACCTAAATTTAAAAATGATAAAAATTTAGATTCTAAAGAATATTTAATGGATATTATTAAAGAAAAAGCTAATGCTAAAAGTGATGAATTAAAAAAATTTGCTGATAGTTTACCAAGAATAAAAAAAGAGTTAGAAATTATTAATGAACTCGGTTTTTCAGATTATTTTTTAATCATTTGAGATTTAATTAAGTGAGCAAAAGAAGAGAATATTTTTATTGGACCAGGAAGAGGTTCAGTATCAGGATCCCTTATTTCATATATTTTAGACATAACAGAAATAAATCCGCTGAAATATGACTTATATTTTGAAAGATTTTTAAATCCAAAAAGAGTAACAATGCCAGATATAGATATAGATATTCAAGATACAAGAAGAGAAGAATTAATTCATTATTTAATTAATAAATATGGCAAAAAAAATGTAGCACTAATTACAACTTTCCAAACTCTTGGAGCTAAAATGGCATTTAGAGATGTTGCGAGAGTTAAAAAAATTTCTGTTTCAGAAGTTAATGAAATTTCCAAATTAATTCCAAATGATTTTTCATTAAAACAAGCATATGAAAAAATACCTAAATTCAAAGCAAAAATTAACTCAAATCCTTTATATTTAGAAGTTTTTGAAATAGCTAAAGAAATAGAAGGACTTCCACGACAACATGGAACACATGCTGCTGGAGTTGTTATTAGTGACAAAGAAATTGAAACAGTAGTTCCAACTTTATATACAGATAATAATTTTTTAGAAACTCAATTTCCTATGGAGTATCTTGAAAAATTTGGATTATTAAAAATTGATTTATTAGGTTTAAAAAACTTAAGCGTTATTCAAGATGTGATTGAACTTGTAAAGGCAAAAACAGGATTGCAAATCAAAATTGAAAATATTCCAACATATGACTTAAATACTAATTTATTACTTTCAAAAGCACAAACAAACGGTGTTTTTCAACTGGAATCACCAGGAATGAAAGAAACTTTGAAAAAAATTTCCGTCACTTCCATTGATGATGTTGCTGCTATAATCTCTCTTTTTAGACCAGGACCAATAAAAAATATTGATACTTATGCTAAAAGAAAAAAAGGTTTAGAAGAAATTCCAATTATCTCTAATGATTTTGACCAAATTTTAAAAAGCACATATGGAATTATCATATACCAAGAGCAAATTATGCAAATAGCTCAAACTGTTGCTAAAATGGATTTTGCTGATGCAGACATTTTAAGAAGAGCAATTTCTAAAAAAGATATTCATTATATGGAAGAGTTAAAAGAAAAATTTTATTCTGGAGCAATTTCAAATAATTATTCCTTAGAAACTGTTGAAAAAGTTTTTTCTCAAATAGAAAAATTTGCAGAATATGGGTTTAACAAAGCTCATGCAGTAGCTTATGCTGTTTTAGCATATAAAATGGCATATTTAAAAAGTAAATATACTCAATATTTTTATGCTGCTTTAATTAATAATGCAAGTGGTTCTCATGAAACAATTAAAAAATATGTTTTAGAAGCTCAAAATTTAAAATTTGAAATCGAATCTCCAGAAATAAATAGTTCTTTAAATAGTTGTGTTATAGTTGAAAATAAATTAATTTTACCTTTTATTATGATTAAAGGTCTTGGTATTATTGCAACACAAAAAATTATTGAAATAAGATCTAAAGGTCAATTCACTTCATTTTTTGATTTTTGTTTAAAAATGAAAATGAATAAAATTACTGATTCAATTATCAAAACTTTAATTTTTTCAAATACTTTAAGAGAATTTGGAAATATCTTTGAACTTGAAGAAAAATATAACCAAATTTCTTTATATATAGATATAATCGTAGAAAAACAAGGTGATGATTTTTCTTTAAATGAAGAAATTTATGAAAAAACAAAAAATGAATTTTTACAAAATGATATAAAAATAGAACTAGATAATGCTAAAATAGAATTAATTCAAAATAAAGAGTTGTCTTATCTTGGAATGACTTTTACAAAGGAAAAAGCAAGTAAATTTGAAGGAAAAATCAAACTTGCAGATATCCACAAAGGAACTAAGCACATTTTAGCTTTAAAAGTAGTTTCCAAATCTTCTTTCCATGATAAAAACAATAATGAAATGGGTAAAATTACTCTTAAAGATAGTTCAAAAATAATTGAAATATTAATTTTTTGAAGAGAATGAGAAAAAATTAAAGAACTAAAAATTAATCATTATTATGAATTTGAAATACTAAAAAAAGAAAATGATGATTTTAAAATTTCATCTATTATAAAGGAGTTATATGAATAAAAAAATATTATTAGTGGATGCCAATTTACTACTTTTTAAGTCATTTTATGGAACAATTTACAACAATTTAAATAATAAAGATGGTGTTCCAACATCAGCAATCAACGCTTTCTTTTACACTTTATTAAATGTAATTGATTACATTGATCCAGATTGTTTATATCTAGCTTTTGATTCTGCTCAAAAAACAAAAAGACACGAAATGCTTGCTGATTATAAAGATGGCAGAAAACAAGCACCAGAAGAACTTTGAATTCAATTTGATTGAATTAAAAAAATATTAACTGAAATGAATATAGTTTTTGAAAACATTCCAACTTTTGAAGCAGATGATTTAATTGCTACCTTAGCAAAAAGATTTTCAGAAAATGAAAATGAAATTATAGTATTTTCAGAAGATAAAGATTTATTGCAATTGGTAGATGACCATGTATCAGTATTAAACAAAAGAAGAGAAGAATATACACTAAAAACAAGAAAAAACTTTTATATTTATGAAGAAATGGATCCAAGACAAGTTATTGATTTTAAAGCACTTGCTGGCGATCAATCTGATAATATCAAAGGTGTTGAAGGTATAGGAGAAAAAACTGCTAAAAAACTATTAAATAAATTTAGTAATATTGACAATATTTATAGAAGAATTGAAGAAGTTTCAGATTCTTTAAAAGAAAAATTACTTGCAGATAAAGAAAATGTTTATTTATATAGAGAAATTGTAAAATTAAACGACCAAGCAACAACTAAACACACAATAGAAAGTACAACTTTTAAATTTAGAAGAACAAAAGAATTAGCAAATATTTTAGAATATTTAGAATTAAAAAATTTAGAAAAGAAAATAGACAATTTTTAAGATGATAGCAGTTATTGGAAAATATGGTTCTGGAAAAACAACCTTTTTAAAAAAAATAGAAAAATACGGTTATAAAGTTTTATACACCGATGATTTTTATAAAGAATGCTATGCAAAAAACGGAGTTTGCGTTTCTATAATTAAAGAAAAATTAGGAATAAATTTTATTAAAAATGATGAAGTAAATAAAGAAGAAATTAGAAACTTTATTCTTAATGACAAAGGCAATATAAATAAATTAGAACAATTAGTTTATCCGGTGCTTGAAGAACATTTAAGCAAGTATAAATATGATTTTGTTGAAATACCAAATTTATTTACGAAAAACGCAAATTTTCTTCGTTTTTTTTCACAAATTTTAAATATTCAAACAACCGAAGAAAAAAGGCAAAAAAATATTAAAAAAAAAGGTGTGAATAAAAAAATTTCTGAATTAAATAATTTCCTAAATAATGGAAAAATAGGCAAAAAAGTTGTTAATATTTCGTGAGAAGATATAGAAAAAGAAAACTTTTTTGAAGATTTTTTTACAACTTTAAAAATACTATAATAAAATAATTTCACTTAAATAAAAAAACAAAATTTTAGGGAGTAAAATGAAAAGCAAATATAAATTAGAATTAGAAAAAAGAATAACAGATTATGATATGGAAATCATAGAGAATTTTTACTTACCTATTATTGGGGCAAAAGCTGTATTTTTGTTTAGTTTTTTACATAATAAAGTTAAAGCAAACTTATCTTTAAGTTCTCTATTTTTTGAAATTGAAGAATTTATTATTGAATTAAATATGAAAGAAGATAAATTCAAAAAAAGCAAACAATTTTTAGAAGCTGTTGGTTTAATTAGAACCTACTATTCAGAAGACTTAGATGAATACATTTTTTTACTAAAAAAACCTTTGGAAGTTGAGACTATTTTAAAAAATAAATTATTTTTAAATGAAATAGAGAAAAAAATAGGACAAAAAAAATTAGAAAAATTAATAAATAAATTTGAAGTTAAATTAACTAATACAGATGATTATGAAGATATTAGTACAAGCTTTTTAGAAGTTTTCAAAATCGATGAACAAAAAATATCTAATACAGTAGAAATTGAATTAACTAAGGTTAATGACAATTCAACTGCTAAAGAAACTTTTAATACTGAAAGATATTTAAATTTTTTAACTAAAAAATCTGTAAAACCTTCTTTAGTAAAAGAAATTGATAAATTTTTAGTTCATATGAGTCAAGAATCTATTAATGAAGTGTTAAGTTTTTGTTATGAAGTTAATGGTAAAATAAATAGAAAGTATTTTATTACCATAATATCTGATTTACTAAAAAAAGAAATAACTGAAGCAAAGGATATTAAAAATGAGTTAGAAGATGCCCTTTCTTTTAAAAAGAGTTCCCAAACTAATATTTTAGATTTAGATGAAGAAGAAACTAGTGGTTCTAATAATTCATTTAAAAATAAAGAAAAAGAAGTTTCAGAAAATGAATTAGAAAAAATATTAGATTTTTTATAGAAAAGAGAATGGTATAAAATGAAATTAAATTTAGATATCTTTTCTAGTGAACAAGAAAAAGAAATAATTGATAAAAAGAAACAACTAATAATTCAAGAAATAAAAAGAAATAGTAAAACATCTGAAATAATTGAACAATATTCAATTTTGGATCAAGAAATTGAAAAAAATTTAGATTTATTTATTCAAGTTTTAGAAAAAAATGAAAATTTTGAAGTTTCAATCGTAAGAACTGAAACAGGAACTTTGAAAAAAGTATTTATTTTATCTGAGAAAAGAAAAAAAGAGAAATATAAACAAAATTTTTGATTAACAGAAATTTTTAGTTTTGATGTTGATTTAGACTTAAAAACTCTTTTAAAACAAAATCAACAAAAAGATACAAAAATTAACTCAAGATTTTTAAAAGTCATAGAAAAATATAAAAATTTAGAGCATGGCTTTTATTTTTATGGCGATATGGGAGTGGGAAAAACAAAATTTTTACAAGCTACATCAGTGCATTTTGCTAAAAAAAATAATTCTATAATTTTTTTAAATATTCCTATTTTTCAAACTTATTTAAATAATAAAATAACTTCCAAAACATTAAATTTAAATGAAATTTTAGAAAAATTGAAAAAAGTAGATAAATTATTTTTAGATGATTTTGGTTTAGAAAAAAAATCAATGTGATTCAGAGATTCAGTTTTATACGAAATTTTAAATTATCGTTTAGAAAATTCAAAAATAACTTTTTTTAGTTCTAATTATTCTTTATTGGAACTCAAAAAAATTTATTTAGATTCTTTTGTGGACAACAACAAAAAAGAAGATGAAGAATTTAAAGTTACAAGATTTATAGAAAGAATTAAAGGACTTACTGAAGAGTATAAAATTTTTGGAAAAAATTTAAGAAATAAATAAAAAAATATTCTTATTTTCATTTATAATTTAATTAAAATTATGAATGAAAATAAAGAAAATAGAAGACAAAAATGAAAAAAATATAGAGATTCTATTAATGGATACTCTTTTTTTTATTTTGCTCTTTTAGAAAAAGATGTAAAACTTAAGAAAAATTATTATAAAATTAAAAAAATAGTAGAAAATTTTAATAAAAAAAGCACATTAAAAATAGATGATTTTTTAATTTTAGAAAATTTAGATAGAGAAAAAAAAGCAAATAGTAATTTAGAAGATGACAAAAATATAAGTTTAAATTTTAATTTTTTAAATAATAAAATAAATGAGTTAAATGCTTTTTTAAATGAAAAAAAGGAAAGAATTACATTTGTAGAAAACATAAATATAGATTCACATATTTTTGATGAAGAGATTCAACATGTTGAGTCAATTAATATCGAAAATGAAAGGATAGAAATGAAAAAAATAAATATAGCTATCGATGGACCTTCAGGAGTTGGTAAATCCAGTGTTTCTGAACTCCTTGCTAAAAAATATGACTTAAAATTTATTAATTCTGGATCATTTTATAGAGCAATTTCTTTGTATTTTTTAAATAAATTAGGAGAAAATAATTTTTCTCAAATATCAAATGAAAAATTTGTATTAGAAAATTGAAATATAGACAAATTGCATTTAGATCAGAAAGGTAATTTATATTTAGAAAATAAGCTAATTAATTCTAATGATTTAAGACAAGATGTTATTTCATGAGGAGCAAGTAATATTGCCAGATATAAAGAAATAAGAAAGCAAATAGTAAAATTTTTACAAGATTATTCAAGTAAGGAAAAAGGGGTAATAATGGATGGAAGAGATACAACATTTGTTATTTTACCTAATGCTGAGTTAAAAATATTTTTATGAGCTTCTGCAGAAGTTCGAGCATTAAGAAGAATGAAACAAAATAAAGAAATGGGATTTGAAACAGATTTTGAAAAACTCAAAAAAGAGATTGAAGATCGTGATTTTCAAGATATGAATAGAGAAAATGATCCTTTACACAAAACAGAAGATGCTATTTTAATTGATTCTTCTAAATTGACTCTTGAAGAAGTAGTGGAAGAAATTTCAAAATTAGTTGAGCAAAGGATGAAAAATGAGTAAGAACATAGTTGCAATTGTAGGAAAACCTAATGTTGGTAAATCAACTTTTTTTAACAAATTAATAGGAAAACGTGTATCAATAGTTCATGATCAACCTGGTGTAACTAGAGATAGACTTTATGAAGAAGTTGAATGAACAGGAAAGAAATTTAAAATAATAGACACAGGTGGAATAGAAGTTGAAGAAAGAATTTTTCAAGAGCAAATAAGAATTCAAGCACAAATAGCTATTGAAGAAGCTGATTTAATTATTTTGATGCTTGATGGAAGAAATGAAGTAGATAAAGACGATTTTTTCGTAGTAAATTTACTTAGAAAAAGTGGAAAAAAAATCCTTGTTGCATGTAATAAATTAGAAGGAAACAAAGAATTTGATTATTCAATTTATAAACTTGGTTTTGAAAAATATTTTCCACTTTCAGCTATGCATAGTGAAGGTATAGGAGATTTATTAGATGAAGTAGTTGCTCATTTAAATTTCGAAAATACAGAAAAATCGGATAAATTTAAACTTTCAATAATAGGTAAACCAAATGCTGGTAAATCATCATTGCTAAATTCTCTTCTTAATGAAAATAGATCTATTGTTTCTCCGATAGCTGGTACTACAAGGGATTCTATATCTTCTTTTTTAACTATTGATAATCAAGAATTTGAAATTATTGATACAGCTGGAATAACAAGAAAATCTAAATTAGTTGAATCGGTTGATCATTACGCCTTAATGAGAGCTATGAATTCCTTATCAGAAAGCAATTTATCTTTAATTATAATTGATGCAACACAAGAATTAAGTCATTTTGATTCAAGACTTGCTGGTTATGCATTTGAAGAAAATAAACCAATAATTATTGTTGTAAATAAATGGGATTTGGTTGAAAAAGAAACAAATACTATGGTAAATTTTGAAAAAAAACTTAGAAAAAATTATAAATTTTTAGATTGAGCTTCTGTTGTATTTATTTCTGCTTTATACAAGAATAGATTAGAAAAATTAAAAGAAGAAATTCTTCATGTAAAAGAAAATTTACAAAGAAAAATTCAAGCAAGTCTTTTAAATGAAGTGTTAATGGAAATTCAAATAAGTCAACCTGCTCCATCATTAAAAGGAAAAAGACTGGAAATTTCCTTTATAAAACAAGTAGAAGGACCTATTCCAACTTTTTTACTTTTTGTTAATAACAAAGATTATGCACATTTTACTTATTTAAGATATATTGAGAATCAACTTAGACAGTATTTTAATTTTAAAGGAACACCAATTAAATTAATTTTAAAAAACAAAGGTGAGAATAAATAATGAAAAGAAAAGAAATTTTAGTTGAACTTTCACAAAGAACTAAATTAAACATAAGACATTGTGATTTATTTTTAGACTCTTTTATTAATTTAGTTATGGATAAATTAAATGAAGAAGAAGAAATTTTGATTCCAAAATTTGGAACTTTTTGTATAACAACTCAAAAAGCAAGAGAAACAATTTATTGAAAAACCAAAGAAAAATATATTGTTGAACCTAAAAAAATTCCAAAGTTTAAACCAGCAAAACATTTTAAAGAATCTATATCAAATAATATTAAATAGATTCGATAAATGGTGCAAAATCAATAATTCCTGGATACATTAAATCTATTTCAATCCCTTCTTTTGATAAAAAATCAATATTTATTGATTGTTCACTATTTAGATCAATTTTATTTGCTGAAATAAGGAAAAATCTTTCTAAGTGTTTAAATAATATTATAAAGAAACTAATACCGCCATGTGCATTAATGTTTTTTAAATATTTTAATTGATGATCTTTTATGTTTTGTTTAGGTAAGTAATTTTCATTTGTGCTTTTAGCTTCAAAACAAATAAAAAAACCTTTATAAATACCATAATAATCAACAGTACTTTTTTTAGAAATAATTGCATTTTCTAACTCATTGTTATTTGATACTTTTTTAAAAGAAATATCTAAATTCTTTTTGTGAAAAATTGCAATATTATTTTCTAAATAAAATTTAATAGTATTATTAATTATTTTTTCTAAGATCATTCCTCTGTTTTTAGTGTTTTGCATACTTATTATTTCCTTTTTTTACTACTTTTGTAAGAAAAAATACAAAAATGAGAAAAATACAATATTTTTCCTATTTTTCGAAAAAAAAGTATAATTATAAATATGATTGGGGTAGATATAATTTCAATTTCCAGATTTAAAGGAAAAAAAGAAAATTTTATAAAAAGAATTTTGTCAGAAAATGAATGAAATTCTTTTATAAAAACAGAAAATAAAGAAAAATTTTTAGCTACAAGGTGAGCAATTAAAGAAGCAATTTTTAAAGCAGATAATAAATATTTTAATTTTAAGCAAATTGATATTTATAAAGAAAACAAAAAGTATAAATTTCAAAATTTTGAAATATCAACCTCAAATGATGAAGATACAGTTATTGCAGTAGCAATTAAAAAAGAATAAAGGAATATTATTATGAATATAAAATTTAAAAAAATTCTGTTTTCTCCTATTTGATTATATAGATTTAATAAAATTAGGAGAATGGCAAAAAAATATAAAAAAGGAAAAATTGAATTAAAACCACAATTTAGAAACGATTTAATTTTAAAATATGCAGAAAAAATTTTAAAATTATACAATGTTGAAATTGAAGTAAAGGGCAAAGAAAATTTAACTAATAAAAATTTTATTGCTGTTGCTAACCACTTGTCTAATGGAGATTCTTTTATTTTATTTAGTGCTTTGCAATCCGATATTGAGTTAAAAACAGATCCAAGAAGAATATTAACCTTTCTTGCTAAAAAAGAACTCACTAAAAATTGAGTTTCTAGAAGTATTTTAAATTTAATTGATACATTTTTTATTGACCGTTCTAAAATCAAAGAATCATTTAAAACTTTAGATGATTTCGGAAATTTTGTTAAAACCAATAAAACTATAGGAATAATTTTCCCAGAAGGAACCAGAAGCAAAGATGGTAAAATGCAAGATTTTAAAGCAGGAGCTTTTAAAATAGCTAAAAAAATGTTTTTACCAATTTTACCTATAACTATTAATTATAGTGGACTAATGTTTGATTCCAAAAGAAAAGGAAAATTAAAGGTAGAAGTTATATTTCATAATTTAATAAAACCACTAAGTTTTAGTTCTCAATCAAATGAAGCAATAGCTGCAAGAGTAAAAAACATAATAGAAAGTAAATATATTGTTAGCGATCCAGAAAAAAGAAGTAAAAAGGATAAATAATGGAAAAATTAGAGAATGAATTAAAAGACAAAATTAAAGAAAATATAGATAAAATAGAAGAAAATCTTGAAAAAGAAATCGAAGCAGAAAAAAATAATGATGCTGATATAAATATTGAAAATTTTAGTGGACCATTAGATTTATTATTATCTTTAGTAAAAGAGAAAAATTTAGATATTTTTGAAATAAACTTAGCAGAACTTGCTACTGACTATTTAAGAGTTATTGATAGAATTAAGGATACTCACTTTGAAATAGCGACTGATTATCTTGTTATGGCAGCAACTTTGATTCAAATAAAAGCAAAAATGCTTTTAGCAGAAAAAGATGAAGTTATAAAACAAGAAATTGAAGAAGATAAAGAAAAATTATTAAGATTACTTGCTGAATACCAACAATTTAAACCAATTTTTCAACTTTTAAGAGAGCAAGAAGAAAAAAGATCTCACATTTTTATTAAAAAAGCAAATGATTTGGAAGAATTTGTTAGACCTATTGACAGAACACAAGTGGATGGAAATTCTTCAAAAACTAAATTAACGCAAATTTTAACTTTAATGTTTGAAAGATTACATGCTGAAAAATTAAGACAAATTAAAATCGATAGTGTTAGTGTTACTCCTGGCGATCAAATGAAAATGATAAGAGAGTTATTTGCAAAACACGGAAAAGTTACTTTTGAAATGATCTTTTCAGTACCTTCCATAAAACACTTTGTAATTACTTTAATAGCATTATTAGATATGAGTAGAAAAGAAGAAATTATCTTAACACAAGAAGAACAATTTGCTACAATAATAATAGAAAAAGGACCAAACTATGAAAAATAAAATAATTGAAGCTTTAATTTATATGCAAGGAGAAGAAGGGATTTCTTCTGAACAATTACAACAAGTTCTAAAGTTAAACACAGTTAATGAAGCAAGAAGTTTGCTAAAAAGATTTGCAGATAACTTTAACAGACTTGAACGTGGAATCTTTGTAGTTGAATTTAATGATGTTTTTAAATTTGCTACAAGAGAAGAATTTAAAGAATATATTTCTGATTTAGTAACAATTACAAGAAGACACAAATTATCAAATGCAGCTATTGAAACTGCAGCAATTGTTGCTTACAAACAACCAGTAACTAGATCGATGATTAGTGACATTCGTGGAGTTGCTTCAGATGCAATTGTTGCTTCCTTATTAATGAAAGGAATAATAGAAGAGGTGGGTGTTTCACCAACTGTTGGACAACCAACTTTATATGGAATTACAAATAGATTTTACGATTATTTTAAATTAAAATCTCTTCAAGATTTACCAAAATTTCACGAGTTTGATCAATTTGTAGAACCATCTGGAGAATTCGATGAAATAGAGGAAGTTGAAGAAGAAGCTTTTGATTTATTCGGTTCACAAAGAGAAAAATAATTTTAGGATACAATGACGATAGATAATAATAACGAGCATTTAATTAATCATATAAACGAAGAAAATACAGAAAAAATGGATTCATTAGCAACTGATGGAGAATTTTTTGTTTCCGAAAATGAATTAAAAACTGCAAATATAATTTCATCCGAAATCGTAGCTAAATTAGGCAATTCTGAAGAAGAAATTAATGAAAATAGTGTTTTTCTAAAGGCTACTTTATTTAAAAATATGCTTCAAAAGTTATCAAATAAGAATCATAAAATTTTCATATATTTTGATCATGATGATATCAATTATGCTTTTGCAGAAATTTTTATTAAAATCTTATCAAGTGATCAAAATAATAAAATAACAGTTTTAAATGCAGAAAATAATTTAACTAAAGATTTTGCATTAAACGAAATTTTTAAGCAAAGTTATGATTACTCCATTTTATTTTTAAAAGAAAATGATTTTTATAAAATTGTTTTCAAAAAAAGAACTTGAGATAACTTAACAAAAAAAGAAGAACAATTTTTAAATAAACTAGAATTATTTAATACTTTAGCTTTTAATAAAGTTCAAAACAGAGAAGAAGGTATTGTTTTTTTAGATAAAAGAATTATCAAAAGTAACAAAACCGTTTTTTCTGATAATAAGTATTTAATTTCTATTGACAAAAAAGATGATTTATCTGTATTTTTACCATATAAAAATATTTCTATCAAACATTTTAATGGCTTTTTAAATGGTAAAGAAATTCCTTTAAAAAGAGAAATTAAACAAACATTATTAAAAGAAAAAAAAGAAAAAAAAGATATTCTATTTTTTAATAATATTCAAAAGCAAACAAAAAATATCTTTGTTAAAAATTTAAATAATAAATATATAGAATTAACACAAGATGATATTAACTTACTGACTGTTGAGTATATTAGTGATAAAAATAATGGTTTAAATAATGTTGAATTTCATATTTTAGATGATAAATTATCTATTTTTCAAAGACTTTTAAGAGATAAAGGAATTACTAATATTATACAAAGTCCAAAAGAAATTTCTTTAACTGATTTTGTGTTTAAAAACAAAAATAAGATTAAAAACTTAGTTTTTGTTTATGATGGAATTAAAATTTATAAAATCGATTTTAGCAACAAAAATGATTTAGTTGGATTTGAAAATGTAGCAGATATTTTATTTAATATAGAAGTTTTTGATTATTTTAAAAACAATAAAAAAGATATTTGCAATTCATTAACAAAGATAAAAAAAGAAATTGATGTTAATGTTTCAAGATTTAATAAAACTATAGCTATGAGTTTTAACTCCTTTTTAAAATTTGTTAAAAAAATCAAAAGAGAAAAAATGATTTCTAAATATAAAATTTTAGAGTTTGATCTTAAAAAGCAGGAAAATCTTTATTCAAAAAGAACAATTTCTATAAAACTAACTTTAGAAAATGGATTTATTATTAATTTCTATTTTGATAAAGTGCAAAATTTACTACAATTTTCTACTTTTTCAACCTTTATACACAAACAAGAAATCAATTCAATAATTAAAAAAGAAGATGAAATCAAAAAAGAAATTATAGATTTTTCTATTTCATTAAAAGAAACAAACATAAATAGTAAGATTAAAAACATTTTTAAGTTCGCTTCGTTTTTAGTAATAATCTTTGTGATCTTTGTAATTTTATTTTCAACCATTTATAGAACTAAAGAAAGTGATGCTGAGGGAGTTTTAGGAATATTTGTTATTTTTTACAACATATTTTTAAATAATTATTTAAATAGATTTTTTAGTATTGCAATTGGTTTATCCTTTTTATTTTATTATCTATTTAGCACGTTTATGCTCTATAGAATACTTAAAAAACAAGGAACTAAAGTTAAGTTCAAACATTTATATTTAGCAATTTTTATAGGAACTATTGTTCAAAATATTACTCCTTTTGCTTTTGGTGGTGATTTATCTTCATATTGATATTTACAGAAAAAAGGGTATAATAAATCACATTTAGCTTCTGCATTTGCTTTATCATCACTATTTCAACAAATATCTATTTTAATAACTTCTTTTATTTTTATTCCATTAGGTTTTTATTTATATAGAGATACTCTTTTAGTTGATATAGATGCTAAAAAAATAATAACTTTTATTTCTTTAATTTTAGGAATATTATTAAATATTGTTCTGTTTTTTATTATTCTACTAATTTCAGTTGTTAAACCAGTTCAACACTTTATTATAAGAGTTATCATTTTCTTTCATAAACTTCATCCTTTATATTATTTTAGTAATTTAGATAGAAAAAAAATAGTTTTAGAAAATAAATTCTCTGAATTTAAAAACAATATTAAAAATGTCTTTAAAGATATTAAATTATTTTTAGAGTGTATATTTTTATATAAAATTTTAAATTTCATATTAAATGGTGCTATTTTTATTGCTTTAATGATTCAACCTAAAATACTTGAAGTATATAATGCACCAGGTCAATTTATGTATTGATTCTTAAATTTTTTAGCAGGAAGTGCTCTTGTAAATACAGCAAATAACCTTTCTCCAACACCTGGTGGAATAGGGACATCTGATTGATTATTATTAGTAATTTTTAAAAATATTTTTGTTGACAAAAATGTTGTTGATTTAGAAAACAATCTTAAAATATTTAGTTTTTCACTTAAAATTTTCTACTGATTAGTACCTAATATTTTATCTGGATTAATGTTATTAACACTTTATTTAGGAGAAAAAAGAGTAGATAAATACAAAAACATTGAATCACTTATTAGTATTGATTCTAATTTATCTAAAAACTACAAAAAAACAAAAACAATTTATTTTAAAAATGCTTTAATTATTTGAATAGTTTTTTCAATATCCATTTTATCTATTATATTTTTTCATTAAATAAAGAGAAAATAATCAAAAATAATAAAAAAACCTCATTGTGGAGCAATGGGGTTTTCATTATCTAAATTTAGATAATTAAGTGTAATGAACTATTTATTTAAATATTCATTAATAAGATGTTAACTTTAATTTTAGTTATAATTTTAGTTTTTATTATTAAATTCTTAAGTTATAAATTCTGTAAAATTATATAACTATAGTGTAATGAGAAATCTCTTTACAATATTATTATAACACTTTTTCTAAAGGTGATTATGTAAATTTTGCAAATTATTAATCAAAATGTCCCAGGGCATTTACTAATGTAAAAAACTCTATTATTTTTTCATAGAATTTTTAAATGTGTTAATCTTAAAATGACACAAAAATTTTAGGAAAAACAAACCAAAAATCCCAATTTTTTCCGTATTTTCGTAACAAAATAAATTTTGTGGTAATATTAAAATGTGACTAAGTTTTTTGTCACAGAAAGGGGTGATGAATCCATTATTTCATTATTTATAGATAAGGTGTTAACTCTAATTTTAGTTATAATTTTAGTTTTTATAATTAAATTCTAAAATTATAAATTTGTTAAAGTTCATCACCTCAAAAAAAATAATAAAAAAACCTCATTGTGCGTCAATGGGGTTTTTCATTATCTAAATCTAGATAATTAAATGTGATGAATCCATTATTCATTATTATTATAACACTTTTTCTACAAATGTTTTGTAAATTGTAAATTTTTTATTAGAACAGAAATAATTTGTCACGATTTTTTATAAAAATTATAAATTAAACTAGTTTTTATTGATTTTAGATTTTTTGGTTTTTATATAGTTTTCAAATTCTTCAAAAATTTTTCATGCATTATTAGAAAATTCTCCTTCTTTTTTAAATTTTCTAATAATTTCTTTTGTGTTTGTATCTTTTTCTACAATATATTCTAAACTATTTAAAATGTTTATTAATGATTTATCAGTAATTTTTTCTGAACTTCCTAATTCCTTATAATAATCTTTTATTTCGCTTAATAAATTTTTGAAAACATAAAGGGAAATAAAGGAAAAAAACGCACTTTCTTCAATGTGGTTTTGATTATACACCAACATTGAACCAGTTTCATCATTGCTTTTTAAAGTTTTGAATATTTCTTGGATTTTTTCTTGATTTCAATAGAAATCTAATTCTACTTCTAATAAAGAAGTTTTATAAACAGAAAAAGTTTTTATTTTTTTAGATTTAAAAGAATCATTGGTTTTGATATTGTTATTTTCTTTTTTAGAAGCAGTTTTTGTTTTATATGGAATTATAAAATCTATATTGTTAGATTCAAGAAATTGTATATTTTCAGTAGAACTCATTTCTTTATTAATTATTATTGTTAGTTTATTGATAGAAATTCTTTCTTTTAATTCTTCAAATAATGGAATTAAGGTTTCAACATATTCTGTATTTTTAGCAAATGTTTTATAAAAAATAGGTATTCCTTGATCATTGTAAATCGTAGATAAAACAACTTGATCATCATAAAATTCATAATATTCAAAAAAACTAAAGTCTTGTAAATTGTCCTTTATAATATTTTCTAAATAAATAGTTTTTGAATCAAAAAATAATAAGTTGTTTTCTTTGTTGATTTTATTTTTGAAAATAAAATCTAAAATTTTAGACTTATTTTTAAATAAAATACTTAAAGCTTGATGGAAATTACTTTTGGAATAATCTGGATTTAAAGTTGTTATGTTTTTAATATAGAATTCTTCAATTATTCTTTTAGGATTTATTATTTTGTTGGCTATTTGATAAGAAATTACTTCTTTCATTTCTTTATTTTGGTCAAAAGTAATTTGATTTAATAATTTTATATCTTCAATATATTCTTTTATAAATTCAGAACCATAATATAAGATATCTCAATACGTAACTCGGTTTTCTAATGCTCTGTCTATTTCTGATTTTAAAAAAACTAAATTAACTTTTTCATCGTATTGTTTGATAACCTCTTTAATTATAGCTTCGAAATTTTCATTTTTCTTTTTTAATTGAATGACGTTTCCTAGTCCTAAAAGTTTAACATTTTTTCTGGTTTTTCCATTAACTTGTCAATATCCAATATTTTTATAAGTTGCCTTTTTTGGTCCAGTTGAGTTATATAGCATTAATTTCATAGTATTAATTATATATTAATCATAATTTTTGTTTATAAATAAATTATTAATAAAATTCAAAAGTTGGTTTTTAACGATGTAAAAAATTTTATCATTCTTTCATTGATTGTTAAAAGTTTTAATCTTAAAATGACACAAAAATTTTAGGAAAAATAAACCAAAAATCCCAATTTTTTCCGTATTTTTGTAATAAAATAAATTCTGTGGTAATATTAAAATGTGACTAAGTTTTTTGTCACAGAAAGGGGTGGTGAACTATGTTTTATATTATTCATAGAGAAAATGATAACCTTAATTTTAATCATAATTTTAGTATTTATTATCAAATTCTAAAATTATAAATTTGTTAAAGTTCATTACCTCAAAAAATAATAAAAAAACCTCATTGTAGCGCAATGGGGTTTTCATTATCTAAATTTAGATAATTAAGTGTAATGAACTATGTTTACAATATTATTATAACACTTTTTCTACAAATGTTTATAAAAATGTGAAAACAAAAATTATATATCATTAATAGTGCAAAATTACGGATTTAAAAAAGAACTATTTGAGAATTTAATTTTTATTTAATAAAATTGAATTTTATAACTTATATATTTTTTGTTAAGTTTTTAAGTCAAAAATAAAATGAAATTAAATTTGTTTGTGTATTTTTAAATTTTATAAATAAGGAGAAAGATGAAAGTTAGAGATTTTTTAGAATATTGTACAGAAATTAATTTGTCTAAAAATACAATTAGACAATACGAATATATACTAGGAGATGTTTTAGATGTTGATAATAAAGAATTTAAAAAAGTAATTGAAATTATTATTGATGATAAAAAAGGTGGTGGATACCAGCATACTTTAAAAGATATTTATCATAGTTTTTTAAAGTATACAAAGGATGAAGAAAAATTAGAAAAATTAAGCAAAATCAAACTCAAACCCATCCCGCTCTACTTTAGAGCGATAATAACAAAAGAAGAACTTTATGAAAAAACAACAATTAAAACTAAACGGAAAACAGAAATTTTTTATAAAACAATAATTCGTTTTTTATTTGAAACAGGAATAAGAATTGGAGAATTAAAGCATTTAAATATTAGAGATGGCAGACTATATACTATAGGAAAAGGTAATCGTGAAAGACAATTGTTTTATAAATATGAAACATTAAAAATAATGTTTGAAAATTGAGATAAATATAAAAATGCCAAGCCAAATACAGTGGCTAAGCAAATCAAGAAAATTTTAGGAAAAATTTATTCACCACATAGTTTAAGAAGATCTTTTGCTAGTTTTCTTTTAAAAAATGATGCAAATCCTAAAATGGTACAAATGTTAATGGGGCATATTAAAATTACAACCACTTTTAAATACTTGCATTTTTCTGAAAGGGAAAATCAAGATATGTACAATAAAATCTTTTATGAAGAATAAAAATTTGTTTTCCTGAATGAAAAAAATGCAAAAAAATGCAATTTTTTCATTTGTTTTATTATTTTCTAAGTTTTTTAAATAAAACTGCTATATAATAAAACTATAAAATATATTTATAAAAAATTATAAAAAAGGAGAAAAAATGAAAAAATTTGATGTAGTAGTTTTAGGTGGTGGTCCAGGTGGATATAGCCTTGCTAACATTTTAGCTACAAATGGAAAAAATGTCGCTTTAATTGAAAAAAGCGACTTAGGTGGAACTTGCGTTAATAGAGGATGTATTTCTACCAAAACTTTAATTAAATCTGCAAAAGTTTATGAAACTGTAAAAAAAGCTAAAGAATTTGGTATTCATTTAAATGGAAAACACTTTCATTTAAATGAAATTCAAAAAAGAAGAAAAGATAATAAAGAATTACTAAATGTTAATATTGAAAAATTATTAGTTTCTAGTAATGTAACCATTTTTAAAGAATATGGTGAAGTTTTAAGTAATAAAACTATTAAACTAACTAGTGAAACTATTGAATTTGATAAATTAGTTTTAGCTACTGGTTCTTCTAGTAGAAAATTAAACCTCAAAGGTTTTGAACAAGGTTACCAAGAAGGATTTTTAATTGATTCAGATAAAGCACTAACATTGGAAAAATTACCAGAATCAATGACAATAGTTGGTTCAGGTCCAATTTCTTTAGAATTTGCTTATTTTTATTCAACTCTTGGAGTTAAAATTACTATTTTAGAAGCAAGAAGTTTTATGGGTAATTTTGACATTGAATTACAAAAAAATGTAAAAAATTACTTACTAGAAAAAGGTGTTAAAATTTATGAAAATGTCAAACTTTTAGAAGTAAAAGATAAAACTTTATTAGTAGAAATTGATTCAAAAATACAGGAATTTTCCGATGATTTAGTATTAATGGCAGTTGGTAGAGTTGCTAATACAGAATCATTTAGTAAACTTAATGTTGAATTAACTCCTGCTGGTTTTGTTAAAGTAAATGACAAAATGGAAACAAGTGTAAAAAATGTCTATGCAATTGGAGATGTAACAGGTATTTTACTTCTTTCAACAACCGCTTATAAAACAGGAGATATTGTTGCAAAAGAATTATTAAATAAAAAACATAACGAGGTAGTAAATCCTAAATTTATTCCTTGATCTGTTTATTTAAATCCTGAATTTGCAGGAGTGGGTTCAAGCGAACAACAACTAATTAATTCTAATGTAGAATATGCATCATTAGTATTACCTGCTGCTGCATTACCAAGAGTACATGCTGATGGTTTAGATAAAAAATACGGTTTTGTTAAATTTTTAATTGATAAAAAAACAAATAAAATTTTAGGAAGCTTTATGTTTTTAGAAGGGGCACATATTTTAATTAACGAAATAGCTCATGCCATCCAAAACGATTGAACATTTACTGAATTACAAACTAAATCATATACACACCCAACAATTGCAGAAGCTGTTTATTATGCAGCAAGAAACTTTACTTTTAAAAAATAATTAAATCAAGGCATTCAAAAAACTCACTAAATGTGAGTTTTTCTTATTTCCAGTGCCGGAACAATGGAAACTGCTAATAGCAGCTCTACTAATGATAATATAATTATAACACAAAATTGTTTTTATAATTATGCTTTATGCAAATTATTAATCAAAATGTCCCGGGGTATTTACTAATCAAAATGTCCTCTTT